>SKQZ01000350.1 GCA_007118765.1 Candidatus Hydrogenedentota bacterium | reverse complement strand
GACGTGTACTAACACGCTGTCAGCCGGCGGCCTGCGCAAAGCACCTGCTCTGGCGCAATCTTCACAGGCTCACGACGAAACCTGGTGAAATATCCGGGTTAACCCACATATTTCGCCCCGCCGGCATCTTTGTGGTTTCAATATAACCGTTTTGCCGACGAGGACGTCGGCGCTCCCAGGGCAAGAAAATAATCTGTTCTACATCATACACCGTGTCCAGTTTCACCACACAAATAACCCCGCCTGGGCCGGGGTCGTCCGCTGCTAAAAAACGCTTTCCTGAGCATAGGCGCCATCACGGCCATAGATGTTTTGTTGCCGCAGGCGCCGCGACGCGATTCGGGGGGTGCTCTGCTATGGATGCGCTGATACGGTTCATGCTAAAATCAGCGCAATATAGTGGTAAGAACTGGGAGAAAGGAACCGCCCGGGCATGGGTTCAGAACCGGACAGAGCAGCAGTGGCCATCACCAGCGCATGGCTGGTACATCTGTTGACCGCCTCGGGTGCGGTGTTCGGGCTGTTGGCCATGAGCGCTTCCGCCAACGAACGTTATATTGTGGCGCTGTTGTGGATGACGGTCACCACGGCCATTGACGGGGTGGACGGCGCGTTGGCGCGCAAGTTCCGCGTGAAGCACTATTTGCCGCAGTTCGACGGCGCACTGCTTGACAACATCATGGATTACTTCACCTACGTGTTGGTGCCTGCGTATTTTCTGCTGCATGTTCACATTCTGCCGCAATTATGGCGGCTGCCGATGGCGTTCCTGATCCTGCTTGCCTCGGCATATCAGTTTTGTCGTACCGACGCGAAGACGGCCGACCATACGTTCACGGGATTCCCGTCTTATTGGAACGTGGTTGTGTTTTACCTGTTTCTTTTGGGCTGGCCCTGGCAGGTGAATGCGGCATTGCTGCTGTTATGCGCGTTGCTGGTTTTCATACCGGTGCGCTATCTCTATCCCAGCAGAACGCCAATACTGCGTCCGGTGAATGTGACGCTGGGCATTTTGTGGGCGCTTATGCTGCTTGTGGCGCTCACGCGATATCCCGACAATCACGAGGCGTTGGTGTTGGTCTCCTTCTTTTATGTTGTGTATTATCTCGCATTCAGTATTTGGTTGACATTGTGGCGCAAGCGCGCTGAAAAAGCGGCGCGGTTGGCGCAAGGATAACAGGGCGGCGCGTATACATGCGCCGTGCATCGGGCGTACTTATGGCGGCAAAAAACACAGGCACCGGCGGTTCGACGGAATTGACGCCGCGCCGGGTGGCGTTGTTCGGCAACACCTCGGAGCAACTTAAACCGTTGCTGTCGCGGCATCCGAATCTTGAACTGACGGATGACGCGCCGGATATCGTGGTGTGCTATGGCGGGGACGGCACATTGCTGGCGGCGGAATTGCAATGGCCCGGCCTTCCCAAGGCGCCGATTCTCAACAGCCGACGGGGACACCGCTGCATCCCCCACGCGCCGGAAGAGGTGATTGACGCCCTTGCCGGCGGCACGCTGGTGCGCAATGCGTACATGAAACTGGAATGTGCGCTTCACACGGCTGAACGCCGCAAAACGCCGGATTTCAAGCTCACCTGTTTGAATGAAATCAATGTTCACATGGGACGCATCAACAGCGCCGTCCGATTTAAACTGTGGATTAACGACGAGCCGTTTGAAAACGGGGTGGAAATCGTCAGCGACGGTTTTGTCGTTTGCACGGCCTTCGGCAGCACGGCCTACTTTAAGGCGATTACCAAAGGCATCTTCACCAAAGGCATGGGCGTCGCCTTCAAAGCGACCACCTATCCTGTGAACCACTTGGTATTGCCGCAACAGGCAAAGGTAACGTTGCAGATTACGCGCGGGCCCGCCACACTTGCCTTTGACAATTCCACCGAATACATCCATTTGGAAAAGAATGACACGCTGCGCATCAAAAAACATAAGCAAGACGCGACCATCATGACTTGCGAACCGGTGACCAAACTGGACGAGCCCTTCTAAAACGCATGCTTGCTGGTGTTCACCACCTGCGGCGGCGATGCACTGAAGAAAGGCAGGTTCATGTTGAATATGCTCATCATTGCGAGGAGGGCGACAGCCCGACGCGGCAACATCCCCGCCGTCATTGCGAGGAGGACGTAAGTCCGACGCGGCAATCTGGGACATGAGATTGCTTCGCTGCGCTCGCAATGACGATAATTATATGTTACGGTTATTATGCATGTTAAAAATGCTTTCTTAGCAGCATGGGAGATGTACTGCATGAGTGAAGGCTATCGGCGCCCCACGTGGGACGAGTATTTTATGGAGGTGGCAAACGCCATTGCCAAGCGTGCGACGTGCAACCGCGGACGCAGCGGATGCGTTATCGCGCGGGATCGCACTCTGCTGGTGACCGGTTATGTGGGATCGCCCAAGGGGTTTCCGCATTGTGACGATGTGGGGCATCAAATGAAGAAGGTCTTGCACGAGGACGGGACCATCACCGAGCATTGTGTGCGCACCGTGCACGCCGAGCAGAACGCCATTTCCCAAGCGGCGCGGTTGGGCGTAAGCATTGACGGGGCAACATTGTATTGCCGCATGACGCCCTGCCGCGTTTGCGCCATGCTGATTATCAACTGCGGCATCAAACGGGTGGTTTGCGAACGCCGGTATCATGACGGCGCGGAATCCGAAGCCATGTTCCGGCAGGCAAGCATACAGCTGGAATACATTCATGACGAGGTGCAGTCGTACGACGCGTAGTGTGTCGCCGCCGCATTTACGCACCCCGCCAGATTCTGCTATACTTGCATTGTTGTCAAAGGGGGTGTGCCGAACCTTCTTTTGCAAAGGCGTCGGCAGGGGAATGCGTCGCGTGTGCGTAACCAGTTAGAACACGCGAACAATCATCCAGGAGATGTGAAACAATGGAATTGCCAAAAAAATACCGTCCCAGTGACATTGAATCCCAGTGGCGCGCGTGGTGGGATGCCGAGAACCTGTTTGCCTGGTCGTCCGACCGGGGCCGCGACGAGACCTTTGTGGTGGATACGCCGCCGCCCACGGTGAGCGGGTCGCTGCATGTAGGTCACATGTTCAGCTATTCCCATCAGGATTTTGTGGTGCGTTACCAACGCATGACGGGCCGCAACATCTTTTTTCCCATCGGCTGGGATGATAACGGATTGCCCACCGAACGGCGTGTGCAAAACTTGTATAACGTGAAGTGCGAGCCTCATATCCATTATGACCCGGAGTTCAAAGCCGACCGGGGACGCAAAGGCCCGCCCATGCCCATCAGCCGCAGGAACTTTATCGAGCTGTGCGACGTGGTCACCAAAGAAGATGAAGCTGCTTTCAGGCATTTGTGGAGCAGGCTTGGGCTGAGTTATGACTGGTCCCTTGAATATGCCACCATTGACGAGCATTGCCGTCGCACGTCACAGGCCAGTTTTTTGGACATGCTTCAAAAGGGCGAGGTGTATCAAGACAACCGGCCGGTGCTGTGGGACGTGGACTTTCAAACCGCCATCGCCCAGGCCGAAGTAACGGACAAGGAAATGCACAGCGCGTATCATTTCCTGCGGTTCCCCATACAAGGCGCCGATGAACATCTGGTTATCGCCACCACGCGCCCGGAACTGTTGCCGGCGTGTGTGGCGGTGATTGTGCATCCCGATGACGAACGGTTTACACAGTACGTGGGCAAGCGCGCCCTTACGCCGTTGTTCGCGGCGCCCGTGCCCATCATTGCCGATGTCAAAGCCGACCCGGAAAAAGGCACCGGCGTGGTGATGGTGTGCACCTTCGGCGACCAGACAGACGTGGAGTGGTGGCAGGAATACGACTTGCCCATGCGCCAGACGTTGGGCATGGACGGCAGACTGCGGAATATCCGGTTTGGCAAAATTGAAGACGGCGCCGGCTGGGAGAGCGTTGACCCTGATGCCGCAAACGGTGTGTATGAACAACTGGCCGGTCTGTCTGCCAAGAAAGCGCAGCAAAAGATTGTTGAGATTGCCGAAAACACGCCCGGCGTGATTGACCGCCCGCGGGAAGACATCGTACACGCCGTGAAGTTCTTCGAGAAAGGCGACCGTCCCCTTGAACTGATCCCGGCACGTCAATGGTACGCGCACCTTATGAACAAGAAGGATGCGCTTATCGAACAGGGACGCAAGATACAGTGGCATCCGGGGTTCATGGCAAAACGGTATGAGCATTGGGTGGAAGGGCTGAATCTGGACTGGTGCATGAGCCGGCAACGTTTCTTCGGCGTGCCCATCCCCGTGTGGTATCCCCTGGACGACAACGGCGACTGCCTGTATGACAAGGTGATTGTGCCGGAGGCGGACGCATTGCCGGTGGATCCCCTTGATGAAGCGCCGCCGGGGTATGACGAATCGCAACGGGGCCAACCCCACGGATTTACGGGCGATCCCGACGTGTTCGACACTTGGGCCACCAGCTCGCTGACGCCGCAGATTGCCAGCCGATGGGTGGACAATACTGAACGTCACCGCAGCCTGTTTCCCATGGACATCCGGCCCCAAAGCCACGAAATTATCCGTACATGGGCGTTTTATACCATTGTAAAAGCCTATATGCACGAACGTGAAATCCCGTGGAAGCATGTGGTCATCAGCGGCTGGATTCTCGACCCCGACCGCAAGAAGATGTCCAAGAGCCAGGGGAATGTGGTCACCCCTGAACCGCTTATTGACCAGTACGGCGCGGACAGTGTCCGTTATTGGGCCGCCCGTGCGCGTTTGGGCGTGGATACGGCCTACGACGAACAGGTGTTCAAGGTGGGCAAGAAACTGTGCACCAAATTGTTCAATGCCGCAAAATTCGCCATAGGCAGGTTCAGCGATGTTGATGTTGCGAAACTGACAACAGACGCGGTGACGGAAGAAGTGGACCGCGCCTTGATTGCCGAGTTGCGGCCTTTGTTGCGGCGCGCCACCGACGCCTTTGACGCCTTTGACTACGCACAAGCGCTGAACGTTACCGAAGACTTTTTCTGGCGCATGTTTTGTGACAACTACCTTGAAATTGCAAAACCGCGCACCTATGAAGAAACGCTCACCCCGGAGCGGCTGTCTGCCTGTGCATCCTTGCGGCTGGCGTTGCGCATGCTGCTGCGTCTGTTTGCGCCTTTCGTGCCCTATATCACCGAAGAAGTCTGGCAGTGGGCTTTCTCCAATGACGCGGACATGCATGCCTCCATTCACAAAAGCCCGTGGCCGACGGCGGCAGAACTTGACGCCGTACCGCCCCCTGCCAACGACGGCGTCTGGAACGCAACCCTGACGGTGGTGGAGCAGGTGCGCAAGGCGAAGGCCGACGCGAACCTCAGCATGGCCGCGCCCGTCAAGTCCGTGACCATTGCGTGTCCCGACGCCGAACGGGCGGGCATTGAAGCCGCCGCCAATGACATCCAACGCATGTTGCGCATCGAATCGCTGGATATTACCGACACGCAGGAGGCCTTGTCCGTTACGATTGAACTGGCGTAGCCGGGCGGACGGCCGTTGAGCGCGGCGCGGTGTTGTCGTTCTGTCGGCATGCGTGGTATGATCGGTGCGTGTACGGGTGTGGGCATGCGCGTATCTTGAGCAAGGATGGATACCAGTATGCAACGGAATCAAGACGAGCATCTCCAAGCGGGGGAACTGAGCGCCGAAGACGCGGCGATGATACAGTATTTCGACGGTGTGGCGGGGAACACGTCCCTGTCACGGGAGGAGGCGGCGGTCGCCAAGCAATACGGCGTGTATTGCTCGCGCCAGTCGGGCGATCACATGACGCGCATCGTGAATCCCGGCGGCCAGTTGACGGCGGCGCAGATGCGCACCGTGGCAACCCTTTCCGACAAATACAGCACGGG
>SKQZ01000194.1 GCA_007118765.1 Candidatus Hydrogenedentota bacterium | reverse complement strand
GATATCCGGGGCTTATTGGCCGTATTCCAGAATCGCGGCTTCCTCAAACACCGCCATCATAATGGTAGTGCGCCTGTTGGTCGTGTAGATAAGGTATATCTTGTCGTCATCCCCCTGAATGGCATAAGGGTACGCATACGTGTTGTCGCCCCCCGCGATGACACGCCGATAAGGCCATGTCTCGCCATTGTCCGTGCTGATGGCAACTTTCAGGGGGGTGCGGGCGTTCATGTTGTCGTTATACACCAACAGCAAGTTGCCGCTGCGCAATTTGATCAGTTCCAAAGCGGAATTGGGATTCGGTATATCCGTTGGTTCTGCATCCGTCCAGGTGTAACCGCCGTCACTGGAAGAAGCACGCAACATCCAGCCCTCATCAGTGGGTTCGTATCCGCCGCCACGACGCAAGAAGCAGAACAGATAATCGTCCGTTATCTGCACGACCTGCGCCTGCAAGTTGCCCGTGGGCGATTTGATGCGGTTGGTTTCCGTCCATTCCTTGGTTTCAGGATTGTATCGCAGGAAATAGCTGGTGGTGTCGTCACCGACAAGTTGCCGGTCTTCGCCGGTCTCATTGTAAAGGGGCAGCAGATAGTCGCCGTTGTTCAGCACTATCGGCTGGCCGCGCACCATCGAACCTTCTTCCATGGCCAGAATAAACGCATCGGACCATGTTTTCGCGCCGTCTTCAGAAATCTTGGCCTTCACCCTCGCATTCGACCATGTGTCGCCATACTGGTTGTTGTAGAACAGCCATACCTTTCCATCCGGCGCCTGCCAGATAACCGGGTTGCCCACGCCTTGGAACGGGGTTGCCGCGATGGGTTCGGGCGCGGACCACTGATTTTCCAAGGTAACCGGTCGCGACACGCGGTGGGGACCTTCTCGCGTGCTGGAGTAAAATTCAATGTTCTGCCTGCGTGATCCATATACGGCGGTGTCGGTGGAATACTCAAATTCACCGCCGTAATAGGCGATGTAGAGATCGCCATTCTCCAGTTGTGTTATCGAGGCGGGGTGTTTGTATGGGCCGGGATGTTCCGGGCCAAAGACGCGATGTATTTCAATGTTGGCCCGGAATTGGGGCAACACCAAGTCCGCCTGTGCACCAACGGAGATTAGGGTTATGATTGCTGCTGTTATGAGCGCGTTGTTCATTGTATCCATCCTTTCATACAGGTTGTTGTTCATCCATACAGGCGAAGCGCGCCGTGATATGGTACATTATTACTGTTTCCCCTTTCCTGCCGCAAGCCAAGGCCCTTTTATCGTGTGTATGCAATCAGAGGCCTCACTTTATCGGCAACATGCCCGTACGCAAAAACGTCGACTAAATCGCCAGGGGGCCGGCCACATGACTTGGCTCCGGCAAGTCCTCTTCAAACACTTCAACATCATGTTCTTCACGCAGGATATGCATCATCTTGGCTTTGAGCAACGGCGCCGCCACCAACGGACGGGCCTCGTCCAATGTCAACGTCCGTTCGGGGTTGTGTTCCAACACTTCAAAAATAAGATACGCATCCGGCATTTGCATTATTCTGGTGCGGCCCTCCCGGTCTTCCACCACCTGTTGATAGGTAGGCAGATATACCGGGCCAACCACATCACCGGATTGTGCGCCCGATGCCGCAGACCAGAATCCGCGCAATCGTTCGCTGGCGGGATCATTCACAATATCAGACTGGATGACGTAACCCACTTGTTCCTCGACGTCCTTCTCGCGATAATGCGCCACAATATCCGCAAAAGATTCGCCGCCATCAACCTGTTCCCGCACCTGCGAGGCTCTGGCGGCGGCATTATCCAAATGCGTGGGGAAACGAATGCCAATAAAGCTAATCTCTTCGTAGGCAACCAGTTGATCTTTCATGAACTGGTACTCGCGCTCAATCTCCTCCGCATCCAATGAAATGCGTCCCTCCTGCAGCGCTTGCATGGCGCGAAACTCCACCGCCTTTTCCCCGAGCAGTTCCGCCTTGACACGGTCCGTGCCCTCGTCCACGACATCCTTGTTTAACTGCAACAGCTCCGGCGTAAGCCCGTACACTTCCATGAGCGGCGTCACCACCCCCGGCGGCGGCACTTCCATGTACCATGACTGACGCAGCATATCGGCCTCGTCGCCGCTGCGCCGGAAAAACTCCTCGCGCGCTTCGTCGCGTGATATTTCGATCTTGCCTTCATTGGCAAGTTGACGCCCGAGGGGCAGCTTAATTCGGCTGTCTATGTGTTGGTTGAGAATGCGACGCAAATCGCTGCGATTACGGATCATGGGCCGTTCCTGATCGGGCATGTCCCGTATCAGTTTGAACAGGTCGCCGCGCGTGATATATCTGTCGCCAATTCGCGCAACGCGTATGCGGTCCGTATCCGTCAGCTGTCCACAGCCCACCATGACCAACGCCCAAAGCGTCAACAGGGCGATGCCTGTGCGAAAGGTTCTATCAAAAATATGTTTCGTCCACATCGTGTTTATATCCTTTATGCCGTGTTCCAATACTGCAACAATACCACGTTGCGCCCCCGTGTTCCCAATTGGTTTTTGGCTTGGCAGAAACGGCGCCGGCCCGGATATTTTACAGGGCTATCGCTGTAACTGGCGCTCCAATTGCGCTATTCGGCGCTCTGCGTGTTCGGCGGCGCGTGATCCCGGTTCCAATGCCACAATCTCCATGTAGGTGTTTAACGCGCCATACAAGTCGCCCGCAGACCGTTGTACATCCGCCAGCCGATTCATGGTGGAAATATCGCCCGGCCGCACGGACAACGCCGTTTCATAATACTGTTGGGCCTGCCCATAATCGCCGTTGCGTCGGTAGATTTCCGCCATTTGACGATACGGCATGGGATTGTCCGGCGCCATGGCCGCCATTTGTTCATACTGCCCCAGCGCCGCGCCATAATTACCCATGCGTCGCTGGTAATCCGCCCAAGCCTGTTGCGCTTCCAGCGATTCAGGCGCCGTGGACGACCATTCCGCAAGAATGCGCCCTTCATCTTCACGGGCATTGATGCGCCTGTAAAGGTGTGACATGCGCAGGAAATCCCCCGTGGTCTTGTCGGCCATGTCTTCGTAAGCGGCAATATAATATGCGGCCTCGGCATCCATGCCCACCCGCGCATACGCATCTGCAAGCATATAATAGGGGTCTGTGGCATCGGGCATGTGCTCCAGCCATTCGTAGTACGTCTCCAGTTCTTTTTCCGGTCCGCCCACTTGTCGCTGCAACTGCGCCATTTGACGCCACGTGCGGGCATTGCTGGGATCTTGTTCCAAACTTTCCCGCAGCAGAGCCTCCGCTGTTTCGTAATCGCCGCTGCGCATCGTCTCCTGAGCACGGTTTAACAGCGCCCGCGCCCGTTGCGCGGCTTGCGAGGCGCTTTCCCGTTCTTCCTTGATGCGCCGTTCCTCCTCCCGCTGCCTGCGCTCCTGTTCGCGCTCTGCTGGCGTTCGTGTATCGGCGGCGGCGTGTTCAGTCGTCTCCGGCGTATCACCGGAACGGCGCGGCGTATCCTCCATGCCGTCGGTATCATCATGGCCGGCAGATGCAACAACCGTTGCCTCTTGATCGCTTGGGGAAGCATCCGGTCGTGCTGTCTCCGCATCTTCATGCTCTGCTTGACGCGCTTGCCGCTCCCGTCGTATTTCACGCGCACGGGCCAACGCCTCTTCACGCGAATCCGCGTCAAACGTGATGGCTCCGCCCGGCCCGTCCGTCTCCCCGTGATGCATTCGCCGATGCTGATACACCGCCGCCACGGCGGCAACGACAAAGAACACGCTTAAAACAAGTATTACCCATTTCTTTTCCATGGCGCCCGCAATCCCTTGGCTTTGTCACCTGTCACAGAAGTATTGGTTTATCACTATGCTACGGGTACATCGTAGGTAACGCACCGGCCCGTCGTTGTGACGACAACCACTGTGCCATGAAGTACCCGCATCTATATTATAGCCTGTAATTATCCCGAAGAATTTTCCGGGTTATGGGTCAAAAGACGGAATGTCCAGTTGTGCGCCGTCTTGAAAACACGATTGATGGGCTACGATACCCGGTACGCAATAGGCCAATGATTCATATACATCAATTGCCGGAGCGCGATCCTCCACACAGGCCATCACAAACTCGTGCGTCAGAAACGGATGGCTCCGTCCGTGACCGCTGTCGTACCGCATATCTTCTGGCACGCGCTCCCAATAGTCCGGCAAAACGCTTTCGCGATTATCATTGACCTCCACTGCCAGCGGGCGGTTGGCGCAATCAGGCATGTACAACGCCCCCTTTTCTCCAAACCACTGCGCACGTTCGCCGTAGGCATGGATATGCCAACCCACGTTGCACCTGAAGGGCGTGTCTTCCTGGGTTACAAACATGCCCATGGCATTTCGGAACGGGTTGTCATACACATTGTCGGGGAACGCCGGATCACTGTCGTCACGCAGACCGATGCAGGATACCTTGCGCAAACGCCCCCGGTTCACGCCGATATAAAAGGCCGTGGAATGGGTGGGATACAGCATGGGCGGATACCCGTAGCGCCATGTGCGTTCGCCATCTTCAAGGGACAGGCTGTGTGTTGATGCGCCAATGCCGGGATGATAGTATTCGGCTTCTGTATAAACAAGCGCGCCCAAATCGCCGCCCGTAATCAACTCGCGGGCAAGAATTGTTTCCCACCGGTAATAGCTGGTTTCGGCGTTCATATACTTCAGGCCGGTCGCTTCCACGGCAGCCTTAATTTCTTCGGCTTCTTCAATGGTCAGACATGCCGGACACGCACAAAAAACGTGTTTGCCCTTCTCAAGGCATTGCAGCGTGTGCTTTGCATGATCCGGCGCAGGCGTGAATATGGCCACCGCTTCCACCGCAGGATCTTCAATCAGTGCGGAAAGGGATTCATAGGATTTCTCACAGCGGTATTTCTGCATGAGGTGCTGACGCCTGTCCGGCGCCAAATCGCTCACCGCCTCCACAATGCAGTTGGGATGTTCATGCCAATGGAAGGTGGCGCCAAAACGCCCCCCCACAATGCCAACGCGCAGTTGTTTATCCGTTTCCTGTATCCAAGGCCCGCGCTCCGCAACCGCACGCGCTCCGCCCGCCCAGAACAGTGCGCCGGCGCTCAATGTGCCGAGTTGCAAGAACGCGCGACGTCCCATACCTTCTGCGTGTTCACTTTTCATTGCATTCCCTTTTCGTTGTTTAGATGTTCACCCACATGTCCACCCCGCGATAACGGGGTTGCGCCTGACTATCATCTTAACCGTTGCCTGCTTTCACTACTACTTGTGTTAATTATTTTAACACACACACGCCGCATCCACCGGCATTGTATCAGCCTTCAACGAACATCACAACACTGTGTCGGCCCGCATAACACCCTGCCCGTCGTGCTTGTATGCGCCGGGAATGAAAAACAACTTGCCAATGTTGCAGGAGTATGTTATAATGAATGTAGAAATTGTGAAGCGCAACGACAACGAAAATACCTGTGGTTGTTGCTTGACTTTTGAACATCGTTTCTGGTTTAATACGGGTGTAGTCGAACTACAAACGTTGGTGTGTAAGTAGTGTTGTTGTATAAGAGTTCAGTGGAAGGGCGCATATACAGAACCGCGAGAAGGAGAACCAAGATGAAGAGATTTGTAGCAGTAGCATTGATTGCAGCTGTTTTGGCGATCGGGATACCGGCGCAAGCAGCTAAGGTCTGGGACGACATGTCCTGGTGGGGCAACACGGGCGCAACGCCTGAACCCGTCGCCGACTCGAAAGGTCGCTCGGGTTATTGGTGGTGGCCCAAGGAACCGGCCAGCAATGTTGACGACAGCGAGCTGTGGGGTAACCGCGGTATCGTGTACAACATGTGGGAGAAACCGGCTG
>SKQZ01000463.1 GCA_007118765.1 Candidatus Hydrogenedentota bacterium | reverse complement strand
GAGCGGGTGTTGTAGATGCGCATGCGTCGGACAAGGGCACAGGCCGCGGCCACCTTTAGGAGATCGCCGGGGATAAAGGGTACTGCGCCCAGCGCCAGTGCGTGTCCCCATGATACGCCGAGGAAGAAGTGCAGCCACACGGCGCCCAAGATCAGGATCATGGCGGCGGCGGCTGTTGTTGCCGCGGCGACGCCTGCGGGCGTACGCGGGAAACGGGCCATCAACAGCGGCGCGAGCAGGAATCCGACCAGGTAGCCATAGGTGACGCCGGAGGCGGCGGCGAACAGGGCGACGCCGGTGATATGTGTGGTCATTCCCAGGGCAAGGTAGAGGGCAATGCCCGCAAAGGCGCGGTTACGACCCAGCAGATAGGGCGCCACCAGCACAACAAGGGTTTGCAATGTCAGCGGCGTGGGCGTAAAGGGAAGGGGGATGCGCGTCAGTGCGCCCAAATAAAGCAGTCCGGCAACGCCCAGCGCGTCCAGCGCAAACGCGGACTGCGCCGGAGTCACGATCCCCGGATTATGCTGTAGTGCTTTCTGCATGTTTGTCTCTCCAGCGTTCTGTTTGCGGGTATCATAGCGGAAAGTTCGGCCTCATCGCCAGCTGGGGCAATTGGTCGACTTGATCCATTTCGTAGAAAATGCGTACAATAGCGGTGTTGAATAGTCAGCCGACCTTCGGGGCGTGGTGTAATTCCCGACCGGCGGTGAAAGCCCGCGAGCGCCAATATGGTGTTGATACCGGTGAGATTCCGGAGCCGACGGTATAGTCCGGATGAGAGAAGGCGGTCGCGGGCGTGTTGTCTGCTGCGTGAACGCGGCGATGTACGATGCGTCACGACACTATATTGTATTGTGGTGATATTTGCCCCGAAAGGCGCGGCCCGTCTTTTCGGGGTTTTTGTATGTTTTCTGACAGCGAATATATGGAGCACGCGTTGGCGCTTGCCGAACGGGGCCGCGGCTGGTGCAGCCCGAACCCGATGGTGGGCTGTGTCATTGTGCGGGAGGGGGTTATGGTGGGCGCCGGTTGGCATGAACGCGCCGGCGGGCCACATGCGGAGGCGCAGGCGTATGCCGCCTGTGGCGACCGGGACATGACGGGCGCAACGGTATATGTGACGCTGGAACCGTGCAACCATCACGGGCGCACCGGCCCGTGCGCCGATTTGCTGCTGGCCCACAAGCCGGCCCGCGTGGTGATCGGCATGGCAGACCCGAACCCCGATGTGTGCGGCGGCGGCGCGGCCATGCTGCGCGAGGCGGGCATTCGCGTGGACATGGGCGTGTGCGAAGAACAAGCGCGCGCGCTCAATGAGATGTGGCTTGCCCATGCAACCACCGGCAAGCCCTTCGTTACCGCCAAATGCGCCATGACGCTGGACGGCAAGATTGCCACACGCGCCGGGCATTCCCGTTGGGTGACGGGTGACGCGGCCCGTGCGCATGTACACCGGTTGCGCCATGGTCACGACGCCATTCTGGTGGGCAGTCGCACCGTTATGCTGGATAATCCGCGTCTGACCACGCGGCTGCCGGACGGCGCAGGCCGGCACCCGGTGCGGGTGATTCTTGACGCCGGCGACTATCTTTCCGAAACGGCGGCGGTGTTCAGTGTGCCGCGCGAAGCGCCCACCTGGGTGGCCGCCACGGAAGATCGGGCGTATCCCTTTGCAGACGAAACGCTTGTTTTGCCCGCGGGCGCCGGTGGCGTGGACATGAACGCGTTGGTGGATGCACTGGGGGCGCGCGGTGTTACGTCGCTGCTGATAGAGGGCGGCGGCGCTACGCTTGCGTCGGCGTTTCAGGCAGAGGTTGTCCATAAAGTGTGCTTTTTCGTGGCGCCGAAAATCGTCGGCGGACGAGAAGCGATAACCCCCGTTGAAGGCGAAGGCGTGGAGTTGATGGCGGATGCGCTGCGTGTCGGCGCACTCAAGGCCACCAGCGTGGGCGAAGATATTTTACTTTCAGGCTATGTTGAAACATGAACAGAACGCTTACAGACAGGAACCGGGGGGATGACTCCCTTCGGCATGTAACCCTATGTTTACGGGCATTGTAGAAGAAATAGGCGCCGTGTCGCGGCGCAGCGGCGCGGAGCTGGGCATTCTCGCGAAGACCGTCCTCGAAGACATACACGAGGGCGACAGCATCGCGGTGGACGGCGTGTGTCTGACGGTGGCGGCCTTTAATGCCGACGGGTTTGTTGCGCAGGTCTCGCCCGAAACATGGTCGCGCACGACGTTGTCGCGTTTGAAGCCGGGCCATGCCGTGAACCTGGAACGCGCCATGCGCGCCGACAACCGTTTTGGCGGACATTTTGTGCTGGGCCATGTGGACGGCGTGGGACGGGTTGCGTCGGTGACGGATCAGGGCGATTTCTCGTTGTGGCGTTTTGATGCGCCCGATGAGGTGGCGCAATATCTGGTTCCCAAAGGTTCGGTGGCGGTGGACGGCATCAGCCTGACCGTGGTGGCGCCTGAACGCAACGCTTTTTCCGTGGCCATCATTCCGGCCACCATGAGCAACACCACGCTGGCGGCGAAACGCCCGAATGACCCGGTGAACCTTGAAGCGGACATTATTGGCAAACATATTCGACATTACATGAACCGGGACGGATCAAACGGCATTACTGCCGATTTTCTGTCTCGACACGGATTCGCATAAGGAATCGCAACCGAAGGCTGTTTATTATGTTAACCCCGATACCGGAGATACTTGAAGAGTTGCGGCATGGTCGCATGGTCATCCTTGTGGACGATGAAGACCGGGAGAATGAAGGCGATTTGGTGGCGGCTGCGGAGACCATCACGCCGGACGCCATCAATTTTATGGCCACCCACGGCCGCGGGCTGATATGCATGCCCATGGAGCAAGCGGATCTGAAACGGCTGGGCCTGCCGCCCATGGTGAGCGAAAACACGGCGAAGCTGAGCACGGCGTTTCATGTTTCTTTTGAAGCGAAAGAAGGCGTGACCACGGGCATCAGTGCGCATGACCGCGCCCGCTCCATTCAGGTGGCCGCCGACCCGAAATCCACGGCGGACGACTTGGTGCGTCCCGGCCACGTGTTTCCCTTGTGTGCGCGGGAAGGCGGTGTGCTGGTGCGCACAGGACAAACAGAAGGCTCCATAGACCTCGTGCGTTTGGCGGGGCTGCGCCGTGTGTCGGTGATCTGTGAGATCATGAAAGACGACGGCTCCATGGCGCGCATGCCGGATTTGGAGACGTTTGCACAGGAACACGGGCTCAAGATCTGTTCGATAGCCGACATCATCCGGTACCGACGCCAGACGGAAAAGCTGGTGCGGCGCGTGGCACAGGTGAACATGCCCACACAATACGGCGCCTTTACCCTGATTGCCTACGAAAACGACATTGATACGTATCAGCATCTGGCGCTGGTGAAAGGCGATGTGGCGGGCAAAGAAGATGTGATGGTGCGGGTGCATTCCGAGTGTTTTACCGGCGATGTGCTCGCGTCGTTGCGCTGTGACTGCGGCAGCCAACTGCACACGGCGTTGCGCATGATCGATCAGGATGGCTGCGGCGTTTTGGTATATATGCGTCAGGAAGGGCGTGGCATAGGCCTGATTAACAAGCTGAAAGCCTACGAATTACAAGAGCAGGGGATGGACACGGTGGAGGCGAACCTGCATCTTGGGTTTGACGCGGATCCGCGCGAATATGGCATTGGCGCACAAATCCTGAGCGATCTTGGCGTAACGAGCATGCGGCTTATCACGAATAACCCGGTGAAACGGGCGGGCATTGAAGGCTATGGGCTGACGGTGTCCGAGCGCATGCCCATTGAGACGCCCGTGGGCGAAATGAACAAGAAGTATCTGCAAACGAAGAAGGAAAAGATGGGCCATCTGCTGTCCGAATGAGCGTGGCCCGCTTGTGGCGGTGCATCCCCACGCAAGGCGTGGCCCCATACATGGTCATCAGCATGATGATGAAACAGGAGACAACGACTATGACAACAATCGTACAAGGACATTATGCAGGCGAGGGCAAGCGCATCGGGATTGTGGTGTCCCGGTTTAATGAGTTTATTACCTCGAAACTGCTCGGCGGCGCGTTGGATGCGTTGAAACGCCACGGCGTGCGCGACGAAGACATCGCGGTGGCCTGGGCGCCCGGTTCTTTTGAGACGCCGTTGGTAGCCAAGCGCATGGCGGCTTCGGAAAAGTATGACGCCGTGCTGGCGCTTGGATGCGTGATACGCGGCGCCACCCCGCATTTTGATTATGTGGCGGCGGAAGCGGCCAAAGGCATCGGCCATGTAATGCTGGAAACGGGTGTGCCCATCATGTTCGGCATACTCACCACCGACAGCATTGAACAGGCCATTGAACGGGCCGGAACCAAAGCGGGCAACAAAGGCGCCGACGCTGCCATGGGCGCCCTTGAGATGGCAACCCTTTTGGAGCAATTGTAACGTGCCGCGCTATGCCGAACGTACATTGGGCCGACAGCTGGCCTTTCAGTTTTTGTTTTCTCTGGAGTTTGTGGACACCCCCTGGGAGCAGGCGCTTGCGGAGTTCTGGCACATGGAGCCCAATATGCTTGCGGAAACGGCTTGTGCTGCGGACGAAATCCCCGCGGCGGAGCGTCCGTTTGCAGACAAAGGCGATTTGCGCAAGGCCAAGCGCTATGCCAAGAAACTGGTGCAGGGCGTATGTGAAAATCGGGAAGATCTGGATATGCGCATTACGGCGTCCCTTGACAACTGGGCGCCGGAACGGGTCGGACGCACGGAGTGGGTTATTGTCCGGCTGGCCTTGTATGAGCTCCTGTATGGCGAACGCACGCCGGAAACGGTGGTGATTGCCGAGGCGGTGCAGTTGACAAACATCTTCGGCGACATCGAGGCCCCGCGTTTTGTCAACGGTCTTCTGGATAAACTTACGGCAACACTGCCCGATGCCGCCACCGCCGGCGATGGGCCTGACAAGGCCGCGCCATGACGGAGTGGGTGGACTTGCATTTGCACTCCAACCATTCAGACGGCACGGAGTCGCCGGAGCAATTGGTTGCACGGGTGGCGGCGGCGGGCGCAACGGCCATGGCGCTTACCGATCATGACACGGTGGCGGGGGTGGCGGCGGCACGGGAAGCGGCGATGGCGGCGGGAATCGGTTTTTTGGACGGGGTCGAAATCAGCGCTGTTTTCGAAGGGCGCGAGATGCATGTGGTCGGTTTGAATGTAAGTATCCAAGCGGAACCGTTGACGCAGTTGCTTGGGGAACTGGCCGACATGCGCCGCAACCGCATGGACGCCATCCATGCCAAACTGCGTCGTATCGGCATTGTTGTCCCCCACGCCCCGGATATGCAGGCGCCCGGGCGCATGCACGTGGCCACCGCGCTGCGCGACATGGGAAAGGCGGCCACCGTACAACAAGCCTTTGACCGGTATCTCAACAGCGGAGGCCCCGCGTATGTGCCCAAAGAGCTGCCGGACGTCAGCCGTGTCATTGCGGCCATACATGCCGCGGAGGGGCTGGCGTTTATTGCCCATCCCGGGCTGGGGCATTGGGCAATGAAGCGTTTGGAACGGTTGTTGGCGCTGCCCTTCGACGGTTTGGAAGCCTGGCACCCCAGCCATACGCCCGCCGTTACGAACCGTTTTCTTGCCGTGGCGCAGCAGCGCGACCTGCTGGTCAGTGGCGGCAGCGATTGCCACGGCAATGTAAAAGGCGAGGGCTGTACTTTGGGCCGCGTCAAGACGCCGGCCCGCCATTATCATCGGATTAACGCGGCAAGACAGCCAGTGCGATACTGACTAACCCGCATATTTCACCCCGCCGTGGCGGGGTTGCGCCTGCGAATCTTACATCATATCAGGCACTTTACTTGCCCGCCGACTTCGACGTGTACTAACACGCTGTCAGCCGGCGGCCTGCGCAAAGCACCTGCTCTGGCGCCATCTTCACAGGCTCACGACGAAACCTGATGAAATATCCGGGCTAAAAT
>SKQZ01000132.1 GCA_007118765.1 Candidatus Hydrogenedentota bacterium | reverse complement strand
GCTTCGGTGCGGGGCCCAGCCACAAGTCCCAATCCAAATGATCGGGAACGGGGCGTGTGCGCGGGCGTTCCGTCATGCCTTGCGGCCATACCGGTCGGTTTGTCCAGCTATGGGCCTCCGTCACCTGGCCGATGGCGCCTCTCCACACCATCTCGCATAAATTACGCACGCCGTCTTGCGCATGACCTTGGTTGCCCATGGCGGTGACTACGCCGGTTTCCTCGGCGGTTTGCGCCATGAGCCGCGCCTCCGCAATCGTCTGGGTCAGCGGCTTTTGTACGCGCACATGTTTGCCTAACATCATGGCCCAATAGGTTGCGGGCGCGTGGGTGTGGTCCGGTGTGGAGATGGTGACGGCGTCAATCTCATCGCCCATTTCATCGAACATGACGCGAAAGTCCTTGTACTTCGCTGCATCCGGCAGGTTGTGAAAGGTTTCGCCGGCCCGTTCCCAGTCAACGTCGCACAAGGCGACAATGTTTTCGCTGCGGCAATTCATGATGTCGCCGCGACCCATGCCGCCGACGCCGATGCCGGCGATGTTCATCTTTTCATTGGGCGATAGCTTGCGGGGTATCACACGGGCCCTGCTCAAGCGCGGCGCCCTGGGGGCGCACCCCACTGCTAATGCCGACGTGGTGGTTGCCGCCAGGAAGGCACGGCGCGTCAATTTGCTGTCTGTCATATTCGTATCCCTTCGTCGTTGGTTCTCGTGGGTAACGGGCGCTGTCGGGCAAGATGCCGTCACGCCGATGCAATTTCGCGCAACATGTGCGCGTGTAACGTTCCGTGGTGATTATGCGTGATAAATCCATAACGATTCAACAAACGGAGCACATGGCCGTTTTGATTTGCGGCCGGATTCGTGCTACACTGAATCCTTGTGCTATGGGTCTGGCCCGCAAATTTCACCGGCTTCCTGTTGCGCCTGCGCATCTTACGCCATCTCAAGCACTTTGCTTGCCCGCCGTCTTCGACGTGTTTTAACACGCTGTCAGTCGGCGACCAGCACAAAGCACTTGATCTGACGCAACCTTCGCAGGCTCACGACGAAACCCTGTGAAATATCCGGGCTGGTTGTTGCAATGGCGACATGGTGCGTGGCGGTTTTGTGTTTGGGCTGACAACCGCCGCGTTTGTTGCGTTGTTTCGCCGTATGCGTGGATTGATAGATGCTACGGATATGCGCGACCACTCAGACACACCATGTTTACCACCGACCAATAAACGACGGGAATCGTCGGATACGTTGCCGGCGCGCCCCGTGAAGCCAAGGATGGCTGTCATGAAAAACAGGGTTTTTACCACGGGCGAGGCGGCCGCAATATGCGCGGTATCGGCGGACACAGTGGCGCGCTGGGTTGATTCGGGGCAATTGCAGGGCTATCGTCTCGGTCCCGGCGGCGACAGACGCATCCCCTATGACGCACTTAAAACATTTATGCATGCACGGGGCATTCCGCTGGATCGTCTTGAGCGTGAGACGGTGTGCATTCTGGTCGTTGACGACGACCCCTATTATCTGGACATTATTCCTGCGGTATTGACGCAACAAAATCCGTATACCGTATTGACCGCGTCCACCGGGTTCGATGCGGGGCTCATGGTGGTGGAACATAACCCGCAGGCTGTAATACTGGACATACACTTGTCAGACATAGACGGTCGCGTGGTCAGCGAGCGCATCAAGGGGCGTCCCGCAACCGCCGCTACCCGGATACTGGGCATTTCCGGTTTTATTGACGATACGGAAATAGCGGAGCTGGCACAATACGGTTTTGATGACTTTTTGAAGAAGCCTTTTCAAATAGAAGAATTACGCGAGCGGGTGGTGCAATTGCTTCAGCGGCCCCTTTCCGGCGCCGTCGAAAAAGCATCCCGCTAAAACGGGAATAACCCCATATATTGTGGTGTTTTTTCTTGCATCCGGGATAGACAACAACCTACGGTTAAAAAACCGTAGAAAATAGTTGACATCCCGCTGTGATTATGTTATACTTGTGCAAGTTAAGTGGTGGGTACCCTGAGCGAGCAAGGCATCTAGGGGCCTAACAACACATGATAACTACGTACAGTTAAATCGAGGACCAGTGTATCACGCGCGACGCATACTTTGAGCCAGAAAGGAGGAATGCAACACGCTAACGCTTAAAAATTGCTCTGTGTGTCGTTTGGGAAAAAAGTCGTGAGTTGCTCATATAAGAGTTTGCATCTTCATTAAAGGGATGGAGGTGCCGCGCAGTAAGACACGCTGCGCACAAATTTGGTGGGTTTTTGAAACCGACAAAAAATAAGAGGAGATTACGCAAATGCGTTTTAGAACTTTACTTGTAGCTGCGCTCGTCATGAGCATCGGCAGCTTCGCCTTCGCCGAACTTCAGAACGTTGAAGTCGGCGGCAGCATCCGCATCCGCGGCAACTACTACAACATGGACCGTGGCGCCCGCACCAGCTCCATTGAGCAGCGCACGCGCCTGAACGTGAAAGCGGACTTCACCCAAGACGTCAGCGCTTTCATCGAGTTCGATTACTACAATCACTGGGGCGATGATTTTCGTTCCAACTACCTGACCGGCGCGGATTGGCGCGGTGGCCAGAACAACAATGTTGACCTGTATCAGGGCTACATTGAAGCGAAAGACATGTGGGGCACCCCGCTGAGCATGCGTGTTGGACGTCAGGAACTGGCGTTTGGCAACCAGCTGCTCGTTGGTGTCAATGACACGTCCTCGCTGTACACCGGCCTGTCCTTCGACGCGCTGCGTCTGAGCTTCGCCAACGACATGGTCAGCATTGACGCCGTCGCGGCGAAACTGGCCGAAAGCTATGGCGACTTCCTGGAAGACGACGTAGACCTGTACGGCATCTATGCCAGCTACATCGGCATTGAAGACGTCGCCCTGGACGCCTACTGGCTGTTCATTCGTGACGACCAAGGCGCCATTGCCAACGTTATCCGTGGCAACGACGTCAACCTCCACACCATTGGCCTCCGCGGAGCCGGCGTAGTCGGCGCATTTGACTTTGAACTTGAAGCTGCCTATCAGTTTGGCAATGTCTATGGCGTGCCGAACCCCTGGTTCCGTATCTTCAATCGTGAAGCCGACGTTGACTTCGACGAATTCGCCATCAATGCTGAAGTTGGCTACACCTTCGACGCCGCTTGGTACCCCCGTGTATTCGCGCGCTTCGCCTATCTTGGCGGCGGCAGCCCCAATCGTCGTTGCTGGAACAACAATGCCGACCTGCCCTTCAACCGTCTGTTCTCGAACGTGCGTTACAGCGAGTTCCTTGACATTCAGCAGCAGATGTCCAATGTGCTGTTCTACAGCCTTGGCGTCCAAGCCATGCCGACCGAAGCGCTTGAGCTGAAACTCGTGGGCTCCTACTACCACGTTGACAATCGCGACCGCGCCCTTGACCGTGGCTGGTGGTTCTGGCGTACACGCGCCCGCCGCGGCCTTGGCTGGGAACTGGGTCTCTATGCCGACTATCACTATAGCGAAGACCTCGTTATCCGTGCCGGCTATGCCCACTTCTTCGGCAAGAGCGGTCTTGAAGGCAACCTGATCACCACCAACGGCCTTGGCCGCTGGGCTGGCGATCGTCGTGACGATTACGACTACCTGTTCATCGAAACGGAAGTGTCCTTCTAAGAACAGCCGAATCGTCTGACTAAAAAGTAGTATACATGCTCCCCCGTAACGAGCAATCGTTGCGGGGGACATTTTTGTCTTGAGGGGGTGTGGGTGTGGCTTTGCCATGGCCTTGTCGCTTTGTGACGGCAACAGTAGTTTATGCCATGGGCGTGGTGGTTTGGTGATGTTGGCAAAGAAGCGTCGGGGAACGGGGTAGAAACTTTATGCCAGCGTCCAGGGGTCGCGCATCGTCCGTGCAAGCATGGAGGCGGCCTGTGCATCGTCACGGATGGTTTCCGTGGCGGCATCCCAGCGCACGGGACGCTCCAGACGCGCCGCGATTTCCGCCACAAAGCCAAGTATTCCCGCCTGACAGCCCGTCTCCACCGGCGCGACGGGATCGCGCCGTTCTTTCACGCTTTGGATGAAGTCGCGGGCGTGATGGTCGCTTTTGTACAGGCGCGCCTCTTCGCTTGGAACAACGTCGAGCAGCGATGCCGGCTCCGCATCAATGTCGCGGCGGTTCACATGGACCCAGCCTTCTTCGCCCCGAAAGCACACACCCTGTCTGTAGGGGTTGTCGGTATCTGAGTACAACAGTTTCAGGCCGTCGGGATAGACGTACTCGGCGCGCCAGCCGTTTATGTTGTCCGTGAGTCCTTCGTTCCGGTAATCGCCGGTACACGTTACCTCGAAGGGCGTCGCAAGCAGTGTTGGACAGCCCCAGGCGGCGATGTCCAGGTGGTGTATGCCCCAGTTAACGATGAAGCCTGCGCAATAGTCCCAGATAAGATACCAATCAGGCCATTCCAGACGTCCCGGATTGTAGGGCGTCATGGGCGCGGGCCCGACGTACAGATCCCAGTCCAGACCCGGCGGGACAGGCTGCCCATCAAGCGGGCCGTCATACCTGGGCGCGAAACTTGGTCCGGGCGCGGCCACTTCGATTGTATCGACGGCGCCCAGATACCCGCCACGCACCAGTTCGCAGGCATGGCGGAAATTCCTGCCCGACCGTTGCTGGAGGCCGGTCTGGAAAATAATGTCATGTCGGCGCACGGCGTCGCGGATGGCCAGGCCGTCGCGCACGGATACGCCGAGCGGTTTTTCACAGTACATGTCTTTGCCCGCCTCCGCCGCATGGGTGGCCATGACGCCATGCCAATGGTCGGGGGCGGTAATCATCAGCGTATCAATATCATCCCGCGTGAGGAGATCACGAAAATCATTGTAGACGGCGCAGGCGTCGTTTTCGTAATAGGCATTGACCATGCCCGCCGCTTCTTCGCAACGCTGCCGCTGCACATCGCACACAGCCAGCACCGCGACCTCCGGGTTGGTTACGAACCCGTCCATCATTATCTGCACCCCCCGCGAACCGACACCGATTACGCCCATGGTGATGCGTTCGTTGGCACCCCGCGCTTTGCCGGGCAACAGCAACGGCGCCACAAGCCCCGCGCCTGCAGCGCCGAGAAATGTGCGGCGGTTAATGGGCGTGTGTTTCTTAGTCGGCAAAGGTGTTGATGTCATATCGTTTCGACTACGCCTCCCACAGCAGGTTGATTGCGTCCAGTGTTTTTTCGACCAGCACATCGCCGCCTTCGGGCCCCACGATATTCTCGGTGATACGCGCTCCATAAGCGCCGCCTTCAACGGCGTGCGGCGTGGGCAAATAACGGCCGCGATCATTCGCCAGCTGTACGACCAGCGTTTGATTGGCCGGGCTCCGCCCTTTGATTCGCAGGCCGTAGTCAAGATACAACTCGAAAGGATTGGTTGCCACGGCCACGTCGCCGATTCGCAGTACATGCAGGTCCATGGCAAAGGATGTTTCGGCGCGTTCGTAGCGGTCTATGATGCCGTTTGCACGGCGCAACATTGCGGCGTTTCTTGAGCCGGGCGCGATGTCGTTTTCGGACAGCAGCCGCTCCCGTTCTTGTTGTGCCTCGGCCAGTTCTTTCTCCGTCACCTGGCGTGTCGGCAATGTTATCTCTTCAGAATGATGCCGAAAGACCGGGTTTGTGTCTCGGTCGCTTTGGGTATTGTCGTAGGCGTCGCGCACGCCGTTGACAATGCGCCGCGCCAGCTCGCGCATGCCCGATTCCGCCCGCATGTCGGGTTCGTTTCTGCCGCGCCGCACCAGGTCACGGGGCGATTGGTCGCCCGCCGCGCTAATCATGGGATAAACAGACACGTTTTCCCCGTAGGTCTTTTTGATTGTTTCCCGCACCGGCCCCCAGAAGTCTGCGGAAAGGTATCGTTGCCCTTCCACCACCTGTGCCGGACAGGCAATGTTTATGATGATGCCGGACAACGTGGCGGCATCCCGCCACAAGAAGACAAGTTCAAGGCCGT
>SKQZ01000287.1 GCA_007118765.1 Candidatus Hydrogenedentota bacterium | reverse complement strand
GAGATGCACAGGCCACACAAAATGCCTCGGCGCCGGCGTCGCCATACCGATCCCGCCATAAGCGCACCATCCAGCGCGGCATGGAATACCGCACCCGCAAATAATTGTCAAAATCCGCGTCGCGGCTGGGCAAACTCGCCTCTTCAAGGCTTTTCGGTACGCGCCGCAATACGGCGTTGGTTAGCTTTGCAAGGCCCACATTGCCCCGTTTCCGCGCAATATCCACGCTGGTATGCACCAACGCGGGCCGGGTCACATTATCGCAGAAGAACGCCTGAAACACCCCCATGCGCAACACCATCAACACGGCCGGCGGCATCTTGTCCAGCGGCTGATTGCACACATCGCTCAACACATAGTCACACAACAGCTTGTGGCGCACGACCCCATAGACCAAATGGGTGAGAAAGCGTCCCCCCCGCGCCGACAACGTGCCTTTGCGCAGTATGCGGTTTATGACAACGTCGCTATGCGCGCCCTGTTCGAGTATGCGCAGCAATGCAGACACAGCCCGGTCGCGAACATGATCAATCGGCATCGGCGATGTCCTCAAAACGCTCGCCCGCCGTTACCGGCACGCCCCGCAAGAAGGCCGCAACATCAAGCGCCTTGCGTCCTGCCAGTTGCAGATTGGCAATGGCCAGCAGCCCGTCGCCCGTGGCAACCACAATCCGGTCTTTTTCCACCGCCACAACAACGCCCGGCGCCGCATCGTCCGCCCCGCCCGGCATCTCCGTGCGATGGATACGGGTAAACTGACCGCGGAACATACACTGGGCCATGGGCCACGGATTGCAGGCGCGCACCTGATTATGAATACGCTGCGCCGTATCGGCCCATCGAATGCGGCCATGCTCTTTTTTGAACACCTTGCTGATCGTTACCCGCGCCGGATCCTGAGGTATGGCAGGCGCCTCTTCGCGGGCCACCAATTCAATCGCCTTCACCATCAAGTCAGCGCCCAGCACCGCCAGACGCTCCGTTAACTCGCCCGCCGTCTCATTCGGCGCAATCGCTGTTTCTTCCTGCAACACAATATCGCCCGCGTCCATCTCAAGCACAATGCGCATGATGGTCGCCCCCGTAACCGCGTCTCCTTCAAGGATGGCCGTTTGAATGGGCGACGGCCCGCGCCAACGGGGCAATAAGCTCGGATGCAGATTGAGCCAGCCCGCAGGCGGCACATCCAACACGGGCTGTTTCAACAGCCGTCCATACGCCGCCACCACACACAACTCCGGACGCTGTTCGCGCAGCCAGGACGCGAATGTGCCGTCATGCAGTTTTTCCGGTTGGTGCACCGCCAGCCCATGTGCCAACGCCCATGTCTTCACTTCAGGCGGCGCCGGTTTGCCGCTGCGGCCACGGGGACGATCCGGCTGCGTGACCACGGCAACCACCTCATGGTGCGCTGCAACCGCCGCGAGGGTGGGAACTGCCAAGGAAGGCGTTCCAAAATATACAATACGCACGGTTAAATCATCCCCGGAATATCAACGCCGCCGGTCAACTCGGTCATCTTTTCCTTTACCATCGCCTGTACCTTCGATAGCGAAGCATTCATCGCCGCCGCAACCATCCCCTCAAGCATTTCCGGATCCTCCGCGTCAATAATGGAAGGCGCGATCTTGATGGAAACCACCTCCATGTTCCCGTTCATTACAACCGTCACCATATCCCCGCCCACGGACGTCTCAACGTGCATGTCGCCCAGGTTCTCTTTTAATTCTTCTATGCGGCCCTTCATCTCCATGGCCTGCTTGAGAATCCCCCCCATCTTGCCCAAATCGCCGAAACCTTTTAACATGCCAAGTCCTTTTATTGTTGTACTATTGTCAAATCTGAACGTAAACGCTGCACCAACAGCCCCGTCATCACCCGTAGCGCACCCCACAAGTATAGTAATTTCACGCTGCTGAAGGCAACACAAACACGCTGCCCAACCACAGAATAACACCATCACAACATGGTTCCATACCGTAGACCACGCATGTCGGCGCATGGTGAAATTTTCGGGGTTGGTTGCAGGCGGCATGGGGGTTGTGGTCAAATAACGGATATGCAGCACGAAGCCCGTGTTGCATGCGTCGGTATAATTGTAGCGCTCGATGATGCGCATTGGGATGATATGCCCGGAGGACGCGAAACGTCCCTCGGGCCACGGGAGATTTCTGCACATGCGTTTACAGGTAACGATTTGGGTGTTGGCGGGGCTGTTGGCGGTGATGGGACAGGACGGGTCGGCGCTGGCGCCGGGCGAACAGGCCCCCCCGGTAACGTTCGAGACGCTTGACGGTTTCGAGCGGCACATGGACAACTATCATACGCGCCGCGGGACGGTGATGTTGTTTTTATCGTCCCGGTGCGACGCCACCCTTGCTCAAATGGAACGCATTAACGCGCTCCATGTGGCCAACCGCTTTGATATTTTGTTTATCGGGGTAAGTCTGAATCCCGAGGAAGACGGCGACGAATTACGGCAGTTCGCCACAAATCTTGGAGCGATATTTCCTATTTATCGAGATGTAACGGGATCGGCGGCAGCCGCATTTTCCCTGGAAACAACCCCGACATTCTTCTTGCTGGACAACCGCGGAAAACTCCTTTATCGGGGCGGTTTGGGAGGCGAGGTGTATGAGCCGGGCCTTGAGCGGGCGGTCACGCAATACTTGAACGGGGTTGATGTGGAAACGGCAACAACGCCCGCGGACGGTACGCCCGTGGACGCGCCCGGCCCGCCGCGCACGGTAAAGAACCGGTATGGGCTGCCCATGTTCCGCAGTCAGTTCATTTTCCAAGAGACGCCGGGAGCGGCGGTACACCATTGTTCCACTGTGGCGGAAGCGCCCAACGGCGACATACTGGCCTTGTGGTATGGGGGCAGTTATGAATCCGCCGAGGATCAGGCCCTGTACATGGCCCGACTGGAACAGGGCGAAGCCGTGTGGAACGCGCCGGAGCGGGTGCTGGTAAACCACGGCGAGCCGCCGGGCAACGCGGTGATATTCCAAGGGCCGGACGCGCGCATGTACATTATCTGGGGACGGATGGAAGGCTCTTGGCCCAAACGACGCGGCTCCGGTTGGAGCGACTGCCGGTTGTTGGTGCGCGTGTCCGGGGACAACGGTCACTCATGGAGCGCCGACAGTGAAATTGACGGCAGCTACGGCTGGCTTCCGCGCAACACGCCCGTGACGCTGGCCGACGGCACATTTGCCCTGCCCATCAGCGGCCGGGTGCAAGGCGAGGGAAGCGGGTCGTTCTTGTTGGTGCTGGACGAGGACACGGGCGCATGGTCCCGGCGCGGCTTTATCCGGGGTGCAAGCCAACCCGCCGTGGTGGTACAAGAAAATGGGCATTTGCTCTGCTTCATGCGCAGCAGCCCACGCACCATGAAAAGCGCATCCACCGACCACGGCCATACCTGGACGCCCATTGAACCCACCAAATTACGCAACCCCGGTTCTGGAGTGGACACAGTCACGCTGGACAGCGGACGGGTGTTGCAGGTTTTCACAGACACCGAAAGCGGCTCACGATACCCCATGGTCATCATGCAATCCCAAGACGGCGGCGAAACGTGGGACGACCTCATTACATTGGCGACGGATTACGGCGAGTTTTCATACCCCAGCATTATTCAGGCGTCGGACGGCATGATCCATTTACTCTATACATACCGCCGCTACTCAATAATGCACACCACATTCAACGAGGACTGGCTCACACAGCAGCAAGCCCGCCCAAACTAATCCAATAACATATTCAGCCGTCGTACCCCAGAAGTTACCCAAGAATACTTCGGCCAGCGTTCATTTATCAAGCGCTGAACCCAGCTGTCGCCAGCGGTTTAGTCGTGTACCACGCGAAAACCGAACTCATAGGAGGCGGCGATGGGCGGATAATCGTCACGACGGGCGGAACGGGAAAAGCCGCCGTAGAAAAACCAGCTGCCCCCGCGCAGTACGCGGTTTTCACCTTCATTAGGACCGGTCGGGTCCGTCAGCGAGACGGCCGGATAAAAGGTGTACCAATCCTGACACCATTCCCACACGTTCCCCGCCATGTCGTACAGTCCCCAAGGGTTCGGCTTTTTCCGGCCCACCACATGGGCGTAATGATTTCCCGCGTCAAAGGCGTTGTCCTTGAACCACGCGTAGTCCGGCATGTCCGAGTAGTCTTCATCATCGCCCCAGTAAAAGCGGGTGGTCGTGCCCGCACGCGCCGCATATTCCCATTCCGCTTCGGTAGGCAGCCGAAACGAGCGGCCTGTAAGGGCGTTCACTTTTTCGATAAAGGCCTGGGCGTCATCCCAGCTCACATACACCGCCGGGCTGTCCGGGTCATCCAGCACATACCACTGGCCCGCCCACGGCGTCGTCTCCATCACTGCCTCCCATTGCGCCTTGGTCACCACATATTTGCCCATCCAGAAGCCACGCGTCAGCGTCGCCTCATGTTGCGGTAATTCGTTTTCCAGGTGGTCCAATTCGTCCGCATAAGCGCCGCGACGATACATACCCGGCGGCATCCACACCAATTCAAGGGGCACATCGTCGGGCAGCATTACTGTATCCGTGTCACCGGGTTTTCGCGGTGACTCCGGCGACTCAACAACAGCCGCATCCACAACGGCAACAGTCCATACAAGAGCCGTTGCAATCAGTACACGAGACAACAATCCAATGTTCTTCATCATAGACCATTCAACTCCCGGTTACTCGTTTGAGCCGGCGCCGACCACCTCGCCTGTCTCGATATCCACCCAGACCACGCCGTTAAATTGCGCATCCCCCCATTCAGTCCATTCAAAAGGGATTTCCCAGCTGTAATAGGTTGCGGTCGGAGACGTTTGTTCCTCTTCGTCAATGGCAAAAAAGTTCTGCTGCGGCGCAATCACCTGCTCGCCTTCGCCGTCATCATCAAGGAGTATTGGCGAGGCCACAGTGAAATACGGTTCCTCAGCAAGCCAGTCCTGCGCAGCCTGACGGGCCGCCTGATAGGTTATGACCACGTTCAGTTGATTTTCCGGTGGTATTGAGGGGCTGTAACGAACAATGTAAACCGTTTCAGAAGCGGCGGCAACAACGCCAATGAAAGTCCGCGTCCGGCACGGCTTTTCGTTCAGCGCCATTTCGCGACTGACACTCCAAAAACATCCCTCCAAGCTGTTTCCCGCTCCCCCGCCCATGTCTTGGAAGTCTATGTGATAGTCGGATTTGGCTGTTGAAAGATCGAGATAGTTTAAGACAGGCACAATTGTGGCAAAAGCACGGTCCTCCGATATGGCATCAGCAGTGGTTTTTCCTTCCAAATTTTCGTTTACGAACATGCCTCGTCTTGCATAGCCATATATGGCAGAAGCATTCTCGGACACCCATACATCATAGGTTGCATCTGCAGTGAGTAGCCTATACGGCAAACCAATGACATCGTAGGTGACGGAGGGCTTTTCCACAATTGTCGTAACCGTTATCCCCAAGGCTTGCTCCAGAAAGTTTCTGGCTTCCTGTGCCGCTGGAGACTCCTCCGCTACAGACCAACAGGGCAGCAGGATTACCGCCGTAAGAAGTGTGACGTACATTTGCTCTTTTGCTTTCATGACAATGCTATTCCTTTCCTTTGTTCTGATATTCATACCACCGTTCTATGGTCACCACTGAGGGATAATACATTAGTCTCACCAACCGTCCTGAACATCGCGTGAACCACAAGAGTATCCTGTCCGATTCAGTGTCGGGCGAAGCGGTTTCCACCCGCCAAGTGCTATCAGGAAACTCCACTATTTCTTCAAGACCAGAAAAGTTTCTATTTAGATAAACACGGTAGTTGCTTGAATCGGTAGAAAGGTTGTTATGCTCCAATATGGGGACCGCTTTCGCGAAAATCTGCTCCGCAGACAAGGACGCTGATTCTGATAGGGACCGCGTCTCCATACGGTTGCGTTCCAAACAGAACCCCCATCTTAATATCGCTTTTGAATTGGCCTCTATTACAAAACTG
>SKQZ01000444.1 GCA_007118765.1 Candidatus Hydrogenedentota bacterium | reverse complement strand
CGCCGGAAGGACGGCAACGGCTGGATACTGTGTGTCGGTGCGACAATGGATTCGATATTGCCGAAGCGGACATGAAACTGCGCGGCCCCGGCGATTACTGCGGTTCGCGCCAGTCCGGGATGTTGGATTTTCGCGTGGCCGATTTGCTGCAGGATGTTCGGTTGCTTGACGCCGCGCGTCGTGATGCCGCGGACATCATTGAAAAAGACCCGGAACTGACCGCGCCGGAACATCAGCCTATCGCCCGGGGGATACAACGTTTCAACGATATGTTCACATAAGGCGCGGAATGGCAGACGTCATTTCGATAAAATAACGCCGTCGCACGTGGTTTGATGCAGTAACATGCGGAGCAGGTCGGCAAGGGCCGTTTTGGAAGTATTGCGCAGGGGGAGTGTTATGTTCGAAAACTGTTGTTCACCGAGGTGCGCATGTAATGTACCCTCGGTGCGGGCGATTTCAAGGGGGCTCATGCCAAGGTCGTCGGGCAATGATACGCCTGTGGTATAGGTCAATGCCTGGGTCTGTATTTCTGTCTTTACAATGTTTTGTAGCAACCGCGGAAATACCGTCGCGTCCAAGGTGGCAAACCGGCGACTGATAAATGGAGAACTGTTTGCCGATAAGCAGCACCGCAGGTCGGCTTTGTTTGCATGGCGCTTTAGGGCATGGGCAAGGTGGCGCAGCAAGTTCTCCATAAAACGGAGGCGCGGTTGCATGGCGGCAGCATCAATACCGCACATGATTTGGGCGCATTCATACAACCCGTCTATGTCCACGGTGAATAGGCCTTCTTCGGACGCCAGATAGGGGTGCCCATCATGTTCAAGCGCCATGGTGGCCAGTGGTGCATTGCCAATGGGGTCAAGCAACATCTCAATGAAGTCGCGTTTTTGCGTGTGTGCAGCAATGGCCAATGCGCACAGGCGATCAAGGTGACTGAACAATCCCGGTTCATCTGTTGCGTTCAGTGCGGCACGGGGCAGGTTAAACGCGATGCGATGCCAAACCACGTCACGCGGATGCCACACAGGTTGCAGTGCGATGTCAGTGTCCTCATCGCGCCGCGCGAAGACAAACTGCAGGAATGTACGCTGCAAAGCCGTGGCCGCGGCATGACGCAAATAATCAGCGCCTTCAAAGGTTTTGAAAACACGCTCATCGAGCACAATGTCAATGATGGGTGCGGGAAAGTCCACACCGTTGACGCCGCCCTTTTTGAAAACATCGAGCAGTGCCCATGCAAGACGTCGTGCCGTAAGGTCATGATCTTTGTAGGTGGCGGTATCTTCGCTGCTTGCGGGCCCGATGGCGGTTGCGTCCGCAATGTTCGGCGGCGCATTCCAGAACAAAGAAATCTTGATCGGGCTTCGCTCGTCCTGCGCGGGTGCATGCCGATAGGCGCATTCAAAAATGAGCATTTCCGCAAATTGTCGCAGTTCTTCGTCTGAAAGCGATTGAACAAAGGGCGCCGCCATATAGTTGACCGCATACCAGCCGATGGTATCGGCGAACAGCGCATCAAGGGCATCGCTGTATTTCACCATTTGCGCGAGCAGCGTCTCAGGATGGTTGGGCGGATGGGCGAAGTTGCGCCCGCCGGAAAGGCGTATGCCGTGGGTTGCAAGATAGGCCAGCGTATGATCGCCGCTGTGCAACCTGTCCACAACAGGCAAGCCGTTGAGATGGATATCGCCGGTCAGGTGGGCTTGCGTAACTTGATGAGAAAACACTTCCGTAAGGGCATATTCTTTTTTGACGGCCCGCGCCAACATTTGATCGCTTCTGTTGGGGTCGTGTCCGATTGTCTCCGGCGTGGCCCCCCGGATAATGCGGGAGGCATCATAAAGCGGCACGCCAAGGCGGCGTTGTTGTTCATTTTCTTCAACGAGGCCATGCTCAATAAGCTTCGCGCCCACCAATTCGCGGATCAGCGGCGTGGTGAGCACGGAAATGCCCGCGTCGTGAATCTGTTGTTCCACTTCCGCAGCAATGAGCGTTGCACGGGCCTCGTCCAGTTGCGTCTCGGTTTGCAGTGCCTCAATAATACGCTGCCGGTCCCAGCCAACAATACGATCCTGACTGGTGCGCACCTGCAACGACGCATCGAGTGTCGTGGAGGCTTCCCGCTCATGGCGTGCCTCCTCCAGCTCGTTAAGCAAAGCGCGCATATCCCCCCGTCGCAACCGACGAATGCGCGTCCGCCGATCCCGGTATCGTGCATAGGTGAGCGCCACGTCGGCGAGCGCCATCTGGATAAGTACGCGTTCAACGGCGTCGCTCACCTGGTCTGCGGTGGCTGATTCGCCATCCACGCGTTTGGCGAGATAAATCGTAACGGCAGCGGCAATGCTGTTGGGCATGTCCGGTTCCTGCGTCCCCGCGGCATCTGCCGCGCGTCGAATGGCTTCGGCGATCTTGCTGCTGTCAAAAGGCTCCCTGCGACCGTCACGCTTAATGATATGCGCCAGTGTGACTGTCCGGCGTCCCGTGGAAATCGGCAGCGACAGCTGGGAGTCAAACATGCCTTCAGCATCCGGCATATCGTCGAAGGAAAGGTTGTCTTGAAACTCGTTGGACACAGGTACTTGTTATTCTCCCGGAGTATTGCGTGCGGCGGCCAGACGGTTGAGGGCAAAGTGAATGGATTCCGTGTAGCCCAGCGCCAGCATGTAAAGAACCATAACCATCAGTTGTACCGACAACCAGTAGTATGTGCTGTATTCCTGCCGCCACATGTCGTAAAAAACGAACCCTGACATGCCGGCGATATACATCATGCACAACCCCAGCGCGTAGCGACCGTGTTCGATGCGAGGCGCGAAAAACAACAACGGAACCAACAGCATGATGTAGTAGTAGTAGGTGGGTGACACCAGAAAGAACAGCGGCACAAACCCCAGTATGTAGGCGCGGTAGTCTTTCATGCGGAAGGCGGCAAATGTGGCCAGCACAAGAATCCAGATTTGAGTATGCCACCAGTCCACTCGTCTTTCATTGTACAATGCCGACCGCACACGGGGGCTCCACTCGTTTATGGGTGTTTCGAGGTAGCTGAAGTTGTCGCCGAAGTCAGCCATAAAAATGTATTTGTACCCCACGCGCCATGTGCTGATGTCCTGACTGTGCTGACCGATTTTACGGACATATTCCTGCCAGTATCCGGGCAGAGCGGCCACCAAACCGCTTTCTTCCTCCTGGGCATTGGCGGTCGGCATGTAATTGTCGGTGCCACGCCAGTATACCAGCGAAACGGCGGTAAAACTGCCCACTGTCAAAGCGAAGGCAACGAAAAACCGAATATAGCGCGTATCCAGTTTGCGCTCATACAGCCCGCGCAACGCTACATAAGCTAACGCCCCGCCGAATGCCGCCCATGCGATGAGCGTGAACATGTGCATCCATGCGGAATGACCGTCCGTGCTGGTGGTGGCGAGGCTGAAGAATGCGCCGACGGTGCGTTCCTCGCCGCCCATCCATTGAACGATGACGCCGTTGGTGAAGCCATACGAACCCCACAGAAACGTGATAACGAACACAACGAGTGTCGCCCTTATCAAAAAACGTGCATTCGCGGGACGCTTGTGCAATTCCAACCGGTTGTAGTAGTCACGGGCATAGACCCAGCCGACATCAATCAGCGCCCAGAAAAACTTGGCGCCAACGCCAAAAAGCAGGACTGCCGGAAAAATGCGCGATAACATGGCGTATCCGGTCAAGGCTCCGGCGGTGGCAAAATGCTTTTTGCGTATCATGCAAACAGCCATGACTAAGCACATGGCCCAATCCGTGCGCAAATAGGCGCCTTTCATGTGCCACCATTTCATCATGTAATGCGTACCGAGCAAAATCAGCATCAACAGCGCCGTGCGCGGGCCAAAGGCCCACATGACCACGCCAAAAGCGAGCAGGATCAGCAGAGGATCCAGCAGGGCCAGAAACATCATGCCCCGTGGACTGTCTGTGGAGATGCGGTTGCTGAGCAGGCCGCCCACCAACATGCTCCACACGGGCGTGCCGTTGTATCCCTTGTCACGAATGACGCCATTCCAACGGCCCTGGACAAGATTGTCCTTAAAATATTCAATGTCCTTTTTGAACTCTTCCCAGCGTTCGGGCGAGAACAAATTGCGGTATTTGTCGGCATCGGCCAGGAACTGTTTGTGATTCTCACGGCGACCGGTTGCCAAGTTGCGTATTGTGCCGGAATCGTGCGCCCATTTCATGTCCGTGTCGTAATCCGCCACAAGCGTGGCGGCGTACATGTTCGTGTAGCCCACTTCACGTGCGTATTTGGTGCCGATGTAGTAATGATAGAACTCGTAGGCATTGAGATAACTGTCGAAACGGTAATAATCCGTGGCGCGATAATTTTCCACAGAAAGAATTGCCACTGCCAACAGCGGCGCCATCAGGAACCCCCGGGCAATCAGGATGGTGCGGCGCTCAAAGGCGCGTTGAAAGATGGTGCGACCGAGCAGATAGAAGAGCGCCACCAGAATAATCGCCGCCATGGGCAGGATGTATTCAAGGCTATAGTTAAGTGAAAAATGTCTTACAAACGCTAACATAGTCAATTCCCTCGGGTATGTTTCGGCATCAGCCCGTGCCTATTACCGGCGCATACTGTACGCATTGGGTCGGGTTGAAAGCAAGATGACCCGACGATGGAATGCTATTCTATCCCTTCATACCAAGGCCCGACAAAATCCCCCGGACGGTATTCACGTGCCAGGTGTGCGCGAATATCTTCCTCATAATAAAGGGTTGGTCGCGTTTGCTCGGCGGCAAAAAGCGGCGCCTGATCCGCGTAATGGGGAGAATCTGTGTCGGTTGCGGCTGCCCCGTATTGGTGTACGCTTTCCGAAATCATTTCGCCGTCGGCTGTCCATGTAACCATTTGGAGAAAGCAATCCCCATTGACCCCTTCAAAGCGGCCATCGTCTGTTATCCCGAGGTCAATGGCACGCAAACAATCCGGACACCCGCCCAAACCAAGGTCGAGATCGCCCCGGCGCAGACGCAGCATGTCTTCCCACGGAATCTCAAGTTGTCCGTGATGTTCAAGCATAAAGTCCGCCGCACTGCGCAGCCGTTTGATGGCTTCAGGATCGTCCGGCGCACCCGCATCAGAAGGCCCGAGTTCCATCGCCAGCATGGCAAGCGCCGTTATTGTGTTATCCCGTTCGGCGGACAAGTCCCACGCGGCAATAAGCTGGACTGCTTCGTCGAGATATGGCTCGTCAGGAGTCGGCGCATCCAACACCGCCTGTACCCAGCGCCCCACTTGGGATTCCGGGTCATACACTTTGTCGTATTTGTAGTCGAAAAACGCTTCATGCGTGATGGCCGTGTCCTCGCCATACAGCGCAAGGGCGCGTCTCGCCCGATTGGTCAAACGGGTTTCGATGCGCATGGTCGGACAGAAATCTTCAGGTCGTGGATTCTCGTCGCCCACCGTCGTGTGGAAGGGCGAGTTGTTGCAACTTTGAAGAAAGCCCGACTCAGGATTTAATAGTTGCGGCACGGCATCAAAAGAATGATAGGTAGTCCAGATGGCGTCGGAGGTATTGCCCGGCAGGACATCGTCCCAATCAAAGTCGGTGGAGCGCTCTGGGAATTTGCCGACATAGGCATAAAACAGGTTGCCTTCGCGGTCCGCATACAGTGTGTTAAAGGATAGCATCTCGTTCATTTCCATGGCGGCCAGAAAGTCATCAAGATTCTGGGACTTATTCATGCGATACCACTGTTCCATGGGGCGCAGCTTGCCGTAGCCTACGAAGCGAAGCGCGAGTGCGCGATCACCCAGTCGTATGGCCGGGCCATGTGCCGACCACAGGACTTCACGGCTTACCGGCACAATAAGATTGCCCCAGAGCCGAACATTCATCCGGGCCGTGTCTTGCTCGAACGGTTCCCACGCACCATCCAATTCGTACAAGTCGGGGTTGTCGGGATGGAGTGTCAGTTCATAAATATCGGCCAGTCCGGGACGGTTGATGGTATG
>SKQZ01000381.1 GCA_007118765.1 Candidatus Hydrogenedentota bacterium | reverse complement strand
TTTGCGCAGGCCGCCGGCTGACAGCGTGTTATTACACGTCGAAGTCGGCGGGCAAGCAAAGTGCCTGATATGGTGTAAGATTCGCAGGCGCAACAGAAATCTTGTGAAATATGCGGGTTAAGTGGGAAGGAGCAGTGGCGGCACGTGTCGGAATGCCGGATCAGGCGTGTTGTGTGTGGTTCGTTTCAACATCGGTTTCATTGTGCCACGCAAGGGCCGCGCGCAGCCGCACAACGTCGCCGACAATAAGGGTGGCGGGGGTGGTCAGATTGGCTTGGCGCACACAGGTTGCAATGATGCCCAACGGCGCGGTCACCACGTGTTGTTCGGGAAGGGTGGCGTTTGATATCACCGCTGCGGGTGTGTCGCCGGCCATGCCATGCGTGACAAGGCGCGCGGTAATCTCGGCAAGATTACGCAATCCCATGAGCACAACAAGCGTACCGCCGTCCTTTGCCGCGACGTCCCAGTACCCGCGCTTGTCCGCCTGCATAATTTCGTGGCCGGTAACAACGCGCACGGCATCCGCACAGCCCCGGTGTGTAACGGGGATGCCCGCATAGGCAGGCGCTGCAATGGCGGCGCTGACGCCGGGAACAATATCCACCTGTATGCCGCGTTTTCGCAGGTAAAGCGCTTCTTCACCGCCCCTGCCGAATACGAATGGGTCGCCGCCTTTGAGTCGGCACACCTGTTGCCCCGCCAGCGCCCGCTCGGCAAGCATGGCATTGATGCGCGCTTGTGTAAAGCGGTGCGATCCGGCTTTCTTCCCCACATTAACAAGGTCGCACTCGGGGCGGGCATACGCCAGCAGAGCGGCATGAACCAAGGTATCGTAAAACACCACATCCGCCGCCGCAATACAGTCGCGTCCCTTCAGCGTCAGCAATTCGGGAGCGCCCGGGCCCGCGCCCACCAGCCATACCATGCCCGAACCGGCCTGTATCGGCGTACCGTCTGTGTTCATAAGTGCCTCATGAATCCGAGAGTGCCTGTTCAAGATCATCGAGCAGGTCGTCCACATGCTCAATGCCCACTGAAATGCGAATCATGTCTTCCGGAATGCCCGCCGCACGTCGTGCGGACTCCGGCATCGAAACATGTGTCATGCTCCACGGGTGCTCAATGAGCGATTCAACACCGCCCAGTGATTCTGCAAGGGTAAACAGCTTGGTGCGCTCCAACAGGCGAAATGCGGCATCGGCGCCGCCCGCCATGCAAAATGAAAAGGTACCACCATAACCGCGCATTTGCCGTTGTGCCAGCGCATGCTGAGGATGACTTTCAAGACCCGGATGCAGTACGCATCGTATTTCCGGGCGCGCCTCAAGAAAGCGCGCTACCGCCAGCGCGTTCTTGTTGTGCGCATCCATGCGCACGGCCAGTGTCTTCAACCCGCGCAACACAAGAAAACAGTCAAACGGCGCCTGACAGGAGCCAAGCGTGTTCTGCAGGAAACCGATGCGCTCGGCCAGTGCCGCATCTTTGACCACCAACGCGCCGCCAATAACGTCGGAATGGCCGTTGATATATTTTGTGGTGCTGTGAAGGACAATGTCTATGCCGAGTGCTAACGGGTTTTGATAATAGGGCGTCAAAAAGGTGTTGTCGCACAATGTGGGAATGGCATGCTCCTGGGCGATGGCGGCTATCGCCGCGAGGTCAAGCAGATTCATCAGCGGATTCGTCGGCGTTTCCGTCCAGATCAGCCGCGTGTTGTCTTGAATCGTCTCACGTATGACGTCAAGGTTGCGCATATCCACGAAGGACACGTCAATGCCTTGCGCGGCAGTCACTTCGGTGACAAGCCGATAGGTGCCGCCGTACAGGTCGTTGTGTATGACAAGGTGGTCGCCGGCACGCAACAATGACAACGCCGTCGCCACCGCGGCCATGCCCGTGCCGAAAACGAAGCCCGATGTGCCGCCTTCAAGAGCGGCCAGACACGATTCCAGCGCTTTGCGCGTGGGGTTGCCGCTCCGCGAATAATCAAATTCACCCGGCTTACCCACGCCCTCAAAGGCGAAGGTGGATACTTGATATATGGGCGGCATTACCGCGCCATAAGCGGGGTCGGGGCCTTGGCCCGCATGGATGGACAGGGTTTCAAAACGCATGGACGAGTCTCCCGTGGTAGCTGTGGCGCTTAAAACAAAGAATGCTTATCATATAACATGCAATTCGGAAAATCAACTTTTGTCGCGACCGAAAATACAACACCCCGCTCATGAGAGCAGGGTGTTTGTGTAAACACGGAATGCGCGGATGCGATCAGGGTTTGCGATGGCCGGTCAGTATCACCAACGCCAAAAGCGTCGCGCCAAACAACAGCCAATCGCCGAGATGTCCCTTGACGGTATCGCGCAAGGTCGCGCCCTTGCTGCACGTGCCGCAACACGCGATCTCTTCCTCGGCAAGGCTCTCCAGAAACGCGACGATTTCATCCTTGGTCAGGACATCATTGCCCGCCATGTCAAGCGCTTCAAATTGCGCCGGCGTTAAGTCGGGCAACACGACGACCGCCTCCTCGTAGGTCAGCTCGCCATTATTGTTGGCATCAGCCTCGTCAAAGATTTCAAGCAGTAATTCCGCCAGTTCCTCGATGGTATCGGGTACTTCATAGGTGACGTCTTCTTTTTCATAGGTGCGTTCAAACGCCAAATGTTCCCCTGCCTCCAAATTAACCGTTTCATCCGCCGGTGTGAAGTATCCGGGAGCATCGCTGAACGAAAGGGTATATTCGCCGGGCATCATATTCGGGCTTGTTTCCCCGCTATTCAGCCATGCGCCGTCGTCCACGCGCCATTGGGCGCCGGCCGTCACCGCCTCTTCAGGCGCGAGGGTAACGGTGATGCTGCCGTTGGGCGAACCGCCATACGCAATGACATCCGTATAGCTGCCGATTAAACTTGTGCCGTACCGGATGTACATATATCCGTCTTTGCCCCAGCTTTCACCCCATGAATTGCGTATGAGCCATGCATGCCGGTCGTCATCCCAGCCTTCAATGACCACAGCATGGTCCACGCCGATAGTAACATCCTCATCCTCTGGCGGCTCGATATCGTATACACCTTTTTCATAAACCCAGAACGGATTGAACCCCGCATGGACGGTTGTCCATACCGGCCCGTATTCCAGTACGGCCACCTTTATAGTCTCTATCTGGTCGGGAAACGGAATGAATCCGATATACTCAAAATCGTATGGGTTCGTCCGTGCAATGGTGCAATCATAGTCGGTTACCATGTCTTCATAGGGCAGCGTGCTTTCCAAGACCAATCCGGTCTCGCCGCAAATGTCCCCGTCAATGAGCATGGCATAGGGATTCCAACCACCGAGACACCCCCAGCCATAAGGGTTGTAATCAAGCAACCATTGGGGCGAGACCTCAATGTACACGTTGTCTTTAATAGCCACCAACATTTCAACCACACTTACCAACGAAAAGGCCCAGCATGAGCCGCAGAAGAGCTGATCGCGCACCGGCGCCGGCGGGTCCACCACTTCGCGCCAGTCCCAGCGGTCGGGCAGCGATTTTGCACGTTCCTTGGGAAATATGATGGGCATCCGTTTATCTGATGGGGGCAGAAGGGAAGGGTCTGTACCCAGCAGGTTATCGCGCGTGCGACGGGCAGCGTCATTTGCAGCCATCGTAAAGCCCCAGCCCTCATCTTCGCCCTGTTGGTTCAACTGGGCCACATAATTGTTAAGCGCCTCGTCGTCAAAATCGCTGAAGTCAGGCAGGTCACCGGGGTATAAATCCGTTGTAACGGGGGGAATCGCCTGGCCTGGTTCTTCCGACAACAGCTCCGGTTCCGCCTTTATGCGAAAACGCCCGTCCACGGTATCGTTGATATATAATTGATAGGCAAAAATCAGCGGAAACGTGACCATTTCGTCCAGATAGATATTGAAAATAACGCCATCATCTTGCGGAGATGCCTCTACACCTTCAATCATGTCGCCTTCTGTAAAGGTCCAGTCGCCTTCGGCCAATAAGAACGTTTCCGGGATGCGAAGCACTTCTCCGACAGCGTTGATCTGGCTTACGCGCAATTCTATGGTTACCAATTCGCCCGGCGTATAACGCCAGTCGTCCACAGCACGGGACACCAGATAAGGTGCCCGCGGCGGTGGTGCGGCCCCCACAGGCGCGATTAGTACGCCCATTGTTAACAACACGAGTGCTGTTAATGCTATCAGCCGCCATCCCCAATTCACATAGTCAGTTGCCTTGTTCATTGCGTCATTCCTTATCGCTAAACACCATGCCCGCCGCAAGAAAAACGTGTATCACCTGCATGACGAGCACACCCATACCCATGTCATCACAGTCCAACTATACCACAATCACCCGCCACAAAACACAGGAAAATGAACAAATACCTTGAGAAAAGAATTTTGACAAAGGCTTTTTCCTTATGGTACACTTCCGGTGGATGGTATTTCAGAAGGTGGCTGTGTTTGGCAGGGCAATCGCATCTAAAGTCTCAATAAGTTGATGAGGTACTTGTGGTCCCATGCTGCTTTTAGCCGTCTTCCTTGTATTCCGACCTTTGCTTTTTTGTCTTTTTTGAGTATGGAGAGGGCTACCCGCCGAATGCGGGACAGATTTTCAGCAGCGTTTCCTTTTCGGACTCGACAGAGATCTTCCCCAAAAACAACGTCCAATGTCCAGTGCAATTCATTTTCTATGCTCCAGTGTTGCCGTATGAGCAGCGCCAGTTCTTTGGCCGATTTGTCTCCTGAGGCGATAAAGTGTCTTCTCTCCGTTGCGGTGTTTCCGTTTACAGTGCGTTTGGTCTGCACCGCAATGATTGTGCTAAGTCCCGCCCATTTATTGCTGTCGCGCAACCAATCAACGTCTCTTGAAAGCCACAGCGTGCGTTCCTCAATGCGACCGTGCCCTTTGTCAATGTCGCGATAACACGCCACCTCCGCTTCAAATCCTCGCGCAAGGGCGTCGTCAAAAAATTCGGCAACCTCCTCATGCAAGACCCCTTGATTGCCTTTGAGGGCCAAGACATAGTCTGCGTCGGCCTCCGCGATTTTTTGAGCAATGGCCGTCTGGCATCCCATGGCGTCCATGGTTACCGTAGCCTTTTCAAGGTTGACCATGTCCAGTAGCTGCGGGATGGCTGTGATTTCGTTCGACTTCTCGGTGACTTTCACCTGGCCAAAGCAGGCCTGGTTTTCATACACCCATGCGCTTACCATGTGAATGGCATTCTTTTCCGCGGCGCTGTCAAAACTTCGCCGCAGCGTCTTGCCGTCCATGGCGATATGCTTGCCCACAGATTCTCCGGCAAAATCACGCACAAACGCCATCAGTGCTTTTTCCAGGGCATCGGGGTCAAGTACGGCAAAAATGCGTCCGAAGGTATCGTGGGAAGGGATGCCGTTCGGCAGACGAAGCAGCCGGCGCAGCCATTTTTCATTGGCTTTGCCATATTCTTCGATATGGGTCCAGTGCTCCGCGCCACACAACACGGCACACAAGGTAATGAATATCACGCTGGACAAATCATGTCTTAGCGTACGGTCTACGCGTGGGTCGGGAATCATTTCAAGGTAATCGAGCAGGTTTTTGGGTTCCATTGTTTTTTTCTCCTGTTTTGGGTTGACTTGACGATATAGATTACTATATCATAACGGCCATGACAACTTCAAAAAAAGCAACACAATTACTGAAACAGATGACGCGTATTGAACGAATGGAGCGCGGGAAGCTATGTCGGATGGCTGGACGTCCGCACTACAACCTGCAGGCGTGGCGCAACGGAAAAAATGAAGTGCGGTATGTGCGGCCAGAAGAGGTGCAGGCGTTACAAGAGGCAATCGACGGCTATAATCTCTTTATGGCGCTTGCCCAACAGTATGCAGACCTGATTATTGCCAAGACACGCAAAAACCATAAAAAACGATTTCCCGCCTCAAAAAAGACAAAATAACCCTCTCGGCCAATCCTCAAAACAGATCAGAATGTGTTTTTAGATGCGATTGCCCTG
>SKQZ01000425.1 GCA_007118765.1 Candidatus Hydrogenedentota bacterium | reverse complement strand
GTGCGTTCAAAGCTCAGCAGCGCCATTTCAAGTGCGGCTTCCGCCGCCTCCAATCCAATCTCGGCCTCTTGGATGCGCAAAGGAAACAGGTCTATTGCCTGCTCAAGTTGTTCAAATGTATCCTGCGCCTGACGATAATTGATTTCCGACAGGTTGACCATGCTTTGAGAGCCAATATCCTGCTCCTCAAAAAGGCGCACATCCCGTTCAAACTCTTCCAACGCAATGTCGCGCGCCCGTTCCACGGTACGAAGTCGCGTTCTGCTTTGTTCGTACTGGCGCTTGAGTAGGTTGATGGTGACGCCGAGGCGGTCCACCTGCGCTTTGGCCTGTCGTTTCCCTGCGAGATAATCCCGCTGATCAATGCGATAGAGCAACTCCCCTTCGGGAATGACATTGCCCACCTCCAAATCGGGATGCACATGTACCACCTCGCCGGCAACCTTGGGGGTCAGCACCAATGAATCCAAGGCTTTTACCTCGCCATATCCGTGAATCGTGATTGGGGCGGAACCGGGACACACGGCCTCCACTTCTACTTTCAATTGAGGCGGCGGGATGTCCGCAGGACGCGGCGGCTCACGCAGAGCGCCCAGCCCCAAGCGAACCAATATGCCCAACACAATCAACGCTACGCATAAAAATATGCGGACAAAAAACTTGTGTTTGCCCTTCATCACCCGCTCATCCGAAGGAGTCGTCGTTTCTTGACTATTGTTATCTTGGTTCACCTGACCTCCACTACTTTATTGAATACAGAAGACCCGTGTTGTTTTGGCCCACAACCGCCCGTAGCATGTGTATACCTTTTGACTGCGGAACGCAGAGGGTTGGTTTCCATTGCGATGATGTAACAAGCCGCTGCCAGTACGTTGTCCCGTCAAGCATACACACGCCTTTCCCGCTCATGCGGGTATCCTGCGGCACAAAAGGCTTTTTTGCGTGTCTTTCCCAGAATAAACCTCCAAGAAAGCCGAACTGACAGTCAGCGTCTGTGTTTGGCATACTTCATGGCATCATGATGTCACTATTCTACGAACGCAGAACGGATGGCGCCGGTCAAGGGGGATCATCGCATAGTATCCCATGTCTATGTCAATGCCAACCACCCACGGCAACGGCCCATTGTTGCATCAAGTTAAATTGACTGAACCAGTATACCCATAATTTGATACCAAATCAAAAAAAATACTACAATACCGGCATTTGGTACGATGACTTCATTGGAGGCAGATAATGGCGCATCAACGGGAGCCGGTGAAAGCAACCACACACACCGCGTCACGCACACTTGCCACAACGCTGATACGCCAGTTGCTTGAAGGCAACCATGAGGAAGGCGTACGGTTGTCCACCGAACGCGATATGGCGCAACAGTATCAGGTGTCGCGTCATGTGGTGCGCGAAGCGCTCAAGCATCTTGAAGCACTGGACATGATCGAAATCAAACAGGGGTCGGGCGTTTACACCAAAGACGTATTGGTAAATGGTGGCATGGAACTGTTTGAATATGTGCTGTTCCACGATGAACACCGGCTGGACAGCAACGCGCTGCGTGACCTGCTGGTGTTCTGTCGTTTGTTCATTCCCAACGTGCTGCGGCTGGCAGCGCAAAACCGCACCCCCGAACAATTGGCGGAAATGCACGCTGCCCTTGCCGAGCGCCCCGCGATGTTGTCCGATACCAGCAGCTTTAACATGGCGAATCTGCGGTTGCTGCGCATCATTTCACAGGCTACGGACAATATCATGTATCAGCTGCTCTTCAATAATGTGGGCCGTATTCTGGCGCGATTGCGCGCTGTTGTGCCCATAGACCGGTTTGCGCCTCTTATTGAACAACACGATTTGGAATCCGTGGTGCGTGCCATCGAAGACCGAGACGCCGATCTCGCGGGATTGCTGGCGCAACGACTGGCGGAACGGTCACAAACGGCTGTTAATGAATTGCTGGCCACATTGCCCGATGGGCAGGACCTGCCGGTACAAATCATTCTGTAGGCAAGTTGCGAAGCGACGGATACAGATATGACAATGTTTCCGGGGGTGTGACGTGCGGATGTCCGAGCAATGCCTGTATCTCCAATGCATTGGCCACGGCCTGACCGCGATAGTGATTGTTGGTTACCACAAACAATTTGTTGACTTTCTGCCCCATGTCCTGAATTTTTTCAATCCAAGGCGTCAGTTCCTTCCGCGTATACAGATAATCATACCGTGCATCCCGGCCACTTTCCTGATTGAACCAATGCGTTTTGTTCCGACCGTGCAGACGCACATAGGCGAAAGGGGCCGTTATGTGCCCGGAGGGCGCAAGACAAGCATTGAGCGCGGGCTGGTCGATATTACATAGCGCAATCCCCCGCCGGGCAAGCCCCGACCGGAAATCCGGATGATTCCAAGAAGCATGGCGCACTTCCACGGCAAGGGGCATGCCTTCCAGCTGGTCTGCCAGTTGTGCCAGATAACGGCGGTTTTCAGCGGTGCGCTTGAACGACCACGGGAATTGCGCCAGCACGGCGCCGAGCTTGTTCGCTTCAACCAGGGGGCTCATACTGTCGCGGAACTGTGCCGCACGGTTGCCGTCAGGCGCGGCGCCCCGTTCGTGGGTCAGTGCGGCGGGCAGTTTCGCACAGAATAAGAATCGCGGATGCGCAGCGGTTTGGGCAAGCCACGATACGCATTGCCGTTGGGCGACAGGGCGGTAAAAGGTGACATTGATCTCCACCATGTCGCACCACCGCGTCAGCAGCGCCAGCGGGGTTGCGCCGCCCGTCAAAGTTTGTGGATAGACAATGCCCTTCCAGTCGGGATATTGCCAACCGGCCGTGCCCACGTATACATTGGAGGCGCCAGTCTTGTCCATAGTGTTGCAATCAGGGGTCTTCTTCGGGGACTTGATAATGTGTGCGCAAGCGGGCCAGTTCGGTCTTCAGTGCAGCCACTTCCGACGCATAGGCAGGGTCGTCATAGACGCTTTGCATCTCGTTGGGGTCTTTCTTGAGATCATAAAATTCCCACTCGTCGAGGGTGTAGAAATATACCAGCTTATAGCGGTCTGTTCGCACTCCGTAATGCTTATACACCCGGTGTACGGCATTTTCACCTTCGTAGTAATGGTAGTAAATGGATTGTCGCCAGTCATCGGGTTGTTCGCCCCGCATCAATGGCGCCAGACTGCGCCCCTGCATGTTCTCCGGCTGCGGAACACCGGCAATATCAAGGAATGTCTGCGCACAATCCAGATTTTGTACCAACTGTTCTATTTCCGAGCCGGGCGCAATGACGCCGGGCCAGCGAACCACCAGCGGTGTGCGCAACGACTCTTCATAGATAAACCGCTTATCGAACCAACCGTGTTCGCCCAGATAAAAACTCTGGTCGGAAGAGTAGAAGATTACCGTGTTCTTGTCCAGGCCGGTTTTCTCAAGATAGTCCAGTACACGCCCCACATTGTCATCTATGGAACGGATGCAGCGCAGATAGTCTTTCAAATACCGCTGGTACTTCCAGCGCACCAAGTCGTCGCCTTCGAGGTTCGCTTCCCGGAAAGCTTCGTTTTTCGGGTCATACGCCGCATCCCATGCCGCCCGCTGTTCTTCGTTCATACGGCCATAGGTGCGGTTCCATACGAACGAGCCAACCTCGGATTCGTCCCACACCTTCAGATCCGGCCCCATTCGCATGGTTTCGGCAATGGTCATGTCCTGTTCCCGGGCCGCTGTTCCTCGGCCCGCGTAATCATCGAAAAGAGTATCCGGTTCGGGTATCTTCACGTCATCAAAGAGGGTGAGATGATCCGGGCCGGGTTCCCACTCGCGATGAGGCGCCTTGTCCTGCACCATCAGCATGAACGGCTTGGTCTCGTCCCGGTCGTTTTCGAGCCAGTGCAGCGCCTTGTCCGTAATAATGTCGGTCACATACCCTTCAACAGTTTCCTGCCCTGAAGGCGTGATGAAATCCGGATTGTAATAGTGTCCCTGACCGGGCAGCACTTCCCAAGCATCAAAGCCCGTCGGCGTACTTCCAAGGTGCCATTTCCCGAACAAGGCCGTCTGATATCCCGCGTCCTGCAACAGTTTTGGAAAGGTTTGCTGTTCGCCGTCGAACCGTTGTCCGTTGCGTGTGATGCCGTTCAAATGGCTGTGCAACCCCGTAAGCACCACGGCACGGCACGGGCCGCATATCGAGTTGGTGACGAAACTGTTGCGGAAGAGCATGCCTTCCCGCGCTATGCGGTCAATATTCGGCGTGGGCGCCACCTCGGCAAGGCGGCTGCCATAGGCACTGACGGCATTCTCGGCATGGTCGTCGCTGTATATCCAGATAATGTTGAGGCGTTGGGGGGGATCGGGGCGCGCCCACACCTCCCGTGAACGTGTACAAACGGCCGTAGCCGCGGCTGCGCCGCCAACCCGTTTCAAGAAATCTCGTCGTGTGACCATTCTCAACCAGTCTCCTCATGTTGTAACGTAGGCGTTGTCTGCAACCCAAACCCCACATCGTCTGCAGCGGTGACGGCTGCATGCGCTCCGGCCATGGTAAAGGGACCGACAAAACACCCGTCGGGTTTGTGGACAACCCAAGCATGTATCACGCAGTGTAGACAAAAACGACGGTAGATGCAACCTGTGCCAATGGAAATGGAATAGTTGCGTACAACAGGGAGCAAGCCTGTATAATTGGCGCGTGATGACCCGTGACCCCGTCACCATAGAAGTGAAACCGCCGTATGAGTGGGAAATCTGCCGCGGTTGTTGTGTTATGTAAAAATGTTGACCGGCCGAACTGAGTGTTACGAGGTTTTTTGTGCAACCTAAGACATCGCAACCCATCATAGTGTATTGTCGCGACCGCATCCGTCGTTGTTTCTCCCGTGAAGCCGCGCCCTACTGGGTCATGCTGGGCATCGCGCTGGCAGTGCGTGTGGCGCACCAGATTATCATGAGCCGCAACGACCCCATGTACGGTTTTTTGATGCAGGGCGGCGATAACCACACCTATGATCGCTGGGCGTTGGAAATATCGCAAACCCTTTGGCTGGGCTGGGAGCGCCTGCCTTTTCTGCACGGCCCATTATACCCCTATTTCCTGGGGCTGATTTATCTGCGATTTGGTCATAGCCATGCAGCGGCCGCGTGGGCGCAACGGTTGCTGGGCGTCTTTTCAGTGGTTTTGATCTTCCACTTGGCCCGGCGCACATTTGGCAAGCGCGCCGGATGGTGTGCAGGCGTGGGGGCGGCGTTCTGCCCGCTTTTCCTGTTGTACGAAGGCGAGATATTGGTGGAAACGCTGGTGCTGTTTGTCCATCTGGCAGCGTTATGCGTGTTTCTTGTCGCGGCAGAGAAAAAGACGTCCCGCTGGTGGGTGCTATGTGGCGTTGCACTGGGGATATGCTCCTTGGGTCGTCCCAATGCCATCTTGTTTATTCCCATTGCCGCGGCGTGGGCAGTATGGATTGCGCCGGGAGCGCTCCGCCGGAAACTGCTGGCCGGTGGCCTGGTTGTCGTGGCGGCGGCAGTCATGATTGCTCCGGCCACCGTGCTGAATACCGTTGTGGGCGGACGTTTCCATTTGGTCACCCATAGCGGCGGTGTGAACCTGTATATCGGAAATGCGCCGGACGCATCAGGCATCTATTTTCGACCGCCGTCCTTGCAGCGAATCCGCGAGGAGGAGGGTAAGCACGAGTATGAAATAGATTGGCGCGGATACCTGTGGCAGTTGGTGCGGGAAGAACCCGGCGCCATTGCCCGCAACATGGCCTTAAAAACAAAACTGTTCTGGCAAAGCGGCGAACTGCCCCATAATGTGAACTTCTATTTGAAACAGCCCTTCTCGCCGTTTCTGCGGTCGCCATTCCGATGGGGCTTGATTGCGCCGCTGGGACTGATCGGCATATTCCTGACATTGAAACGGCATCCCCGTCTGAAAGCAGACGACCCCCGCGCCATTCTGCTCGCCTTTTTTGTCTTGTACATGGGAACCATCATACTCGTGTTTGTATTGTCCCGGCTGCGGCTGCCTGCGTTGG
>SKQZ01000172.1 GCA_007118765.1 Candidatus Hydrogenedentota bacterium | reverse complement strand
GTGTCTTAACACGCTGTCAGCCGGCGGCCTGCGCAAAGCACCTGCTCTGGCGCAATCTTCACAGGCTCACAACGAAACCTGATGAAATATCCGGGTTAACCCGACAAGTCAGGTGGGTTACGACAGGCCCGGAACCCCTGTACTTTTTGCAACTGATCTGGTATACTGGAACTACCTTCAATAGAGTGTTGTTGCTTGCTGATGTAACACCATACATCATTGTCCAAACCCCGTTGCAAGGAGCAATGACATGGCCTATTCGCAACACTTGAAATGTCTTATGGAGGGGGTGGACGCATGGAATGCGTGGCGTAAGAGCACGTCCGGCACGCGCCCTGATTTGAGCGGCGCACAACTTGCCGGCATAGATTTGCGCGGCGCCATACTTTCCCACACGTCCTTTACCAACGCAAACCTGGCGGGCGCGAATTTGCAGGGAGTAGACCTGTATCACTGCAATTTCTTTGGCGCGAACCTGACCAATGCCGATCTGAGTGAAGCCCGTCTGTCCGGCGCGGATTTAAGTGAGGCGCAGCTGCTTGACGTGAAACTGGCCGGGGCCATCTTTGAAGAGGCGACCCTCAACAATGTGAATTTGAGCGGCCAACTATTGGGCGGGCTCAATTTCCAGAATGCCAGCCTCTATGGCGCCAATATGGCGGACACCGATTTTACCGGCGCTGATCTGACCGGCGCCACCCTGGCCGAGGCCAAACTCGATCTGACCAATTTTTTCCGTGCAAACCTGACACGCGCCAACCTTTCCGGCGCAAGCGTCAAAGGCGCGGTCTTTCGGGACGCAACGCTGGACGGCGTCAACTTTCACAATGTTGATCTCAAGGAGGCCGCCCTCACGTTCAGCGAAAAACTCCGCCTGAAGATCAAGGGCCGCCTGTAACGTCACCTGCGCAGGCGCAGCTTCGCTACGGCGAAGGTAAAATAATAGACACTAGCCTTGGCGGCGACTGTAGGGCAGCGTCCACGGGGCACGATACGGGTAGGCCACCAGCGCATCAGCAGCGTCATTGTTCACCACCCGCTCCGTTTCCGCGTCCCAATGCACTTCGGCGCCCGTCCGAAAAGCCAAATTACCGAGGTGCGCAATGGTCGAGACAAAATGGCTGGTGTCAAAATCCATGACCGGCTGTTCACGGGTTTTGACACAGTCCAGGAAATTGCGAATGTGTGGCGGGCGGGAATCGGCCCCGGCCGGCGCTTTTTGAGGTTCCAAGTCTTCCTTCTTCGGCTCCGGGATAAACTCCCAGCCCCTGTCATCAATAATGACGGTTCCCTCCGAACCGCAGAACAACATGCCATGAGGCCTGCCATTCGGCCCCAGCCCGCCCAGCATTTGCTGTTCGAACACCAGCGAATAGTCCTCAAACTCGTACAACGCCACCTGCGTGTCCGGCGTTTCGGTGTTATCGTCCAACATATACCGGCCGCCGGTGGAACTGACGCGCTTGGGCATTTCCGGTCCCATGGCCCACTGGCAAACATTCAGCAGATGCACCCCCCAATCCGTCATTAAACCGCCTGCGTAATCCCAGAACCAGCGGAAGTTGAAGTGAAACCGGTTGGGATTAAACGGGCGTAGCGGCGCGGGGCCGAGCCACATATCATAGTCCACGCCCTCGGGTGGGTCGCAATCTTCCGGATTGCCGATGCCGCCGACCCAATCAAGGTAGGCCCATGCGCGCACCAGCCGGATTTTACCAAGTTTGCCTGAGTGTACAAGCGCAACGCCATCGCGATAATGGTCGCCGCTGCGCCATTGGGTGCCCATCTGGGCGACCCGGTTATTGTCTCGGACGGCCTCCACCATGGCGCGTCCCTCGTCAATGGATGCGCCCAAAGGCTTCTCGCAAAAGACATCCTTGCCCGCCTGACATGCGTAAATGCTTGGCAAGGCATGCCAATGGTCCGGGGTGGACACAATCACAACGTCTATATCATCCCGCTCAATGACGCGGCGGAAATCTTTTTCCATGTCCGGCGTGCGGTCGCGTCGTCCTTGGACAAGTCGCGCCGCCTCGGCCAGTTGCCCATCGTCCACGTCGCAAATTACGGCACAATCCACGTCGGCGTTATGCAAAAACGCCGATAGGTTGCCTCTGCCCATGCCGCCGACGCCAATCGCGCCGACAACGAGTTTTTCATTCGGCGATACGGCTTCGGTCGCATTTGCGGCGAAGGCCCGTGTGCCGCCTGCCAACGCAGAGGTGGCGACAGCCATGGATGACCGGCGCATAAAGTCACGTCGTGTTAAATCGCTCATGGTAGTGGTATCCTGTTTCGCACATGGTTGTTAAGCACAGACATCACAGCATCCCGCTGATGCCGTGAGTATCTTACCACGAATATGCGGCATGGTCAATAAGGGTGCAGCCCGGATTATCCGCCGTCCAACTCCCTCGGTTCGCGCATGGTGCCGGCGGCGTCTTCATACGAAATCAGGCCCTTCAGATACAAATGCTTGACAGATTGGTCCATGGTAATCATGCCCGCCTTGCCGCTTGTTTCCACAACACTGTAAATCTGATGTGTTTTGTTTTCGCGAATCAGGTTGGCCACGGCCGTGGTGTTGTTCAATAGTTCACAGGCGAGAATGCGGCCTTCGCCATTCTTTTGCGGCAACAAACGCTGGGATATAATGGCCAGCAAGGTTAACGACAGTTGGAAGCGTATCTGCTGTTGCTGATGTCCGGGGAAGACGTCAATGATCCGGTCAACCGTCTGAATGGCGTCGTTGGTGTGCAGCGTTGCAAAAACCAGATGGCCCGTCTCCGCGGCGGTCAAAGCGGCTTGAATGGTTTCCAGGTCACGCATTTCCCCAATCAAAATGACATCGGGGTCCTGGCGCAACACATATTTGAGTGCGGACGCAAAACTCCGGGTGTCGCCGCCCACCTCACGCTGATCCACAATACTGCGCCGGTGGCTGTGCACGTATTCAATGGGGTCTTCCACGGTTATCACATGGCATGCCCGTTCCTCGTTAATAAGATTGATTAGTGCCGCCTGCGTCGTGGTCTTTCCGCTGCCTGTCGGGCCGGTCATCAACACCAGTCCTTGACTGGCCTTGGCCAGTTTGGCGATTGCTGGGGGCAGGCCGAGGTTCTCCAGCGAGGGTATTTTTTCAGGGATGGGTCGTAACGCTGCTGTTACAGCCTCTTTCTGCAAATAGACGTTTACACGGAATCTGTGACCGTTGTCGCTTGCGAGGGAGAAATCCAGTTCTTTATCGCGCTCGAATGCTTCCCGTTGTTCCGCCGTAATAAAATCATAAATGATCTCGCGTGTCTGTTCCGCGGTCAAGGGGTCTGTGCGCTGGCGGTATAATTGTCCGTTGATCCTCAAAATGGGCGGCGCCCCCGCACTAATGAGCAAATCAGACGCCTTTTGCTTGCGCACCAGTTCAAACAATTCCTGTATATTCATCGCGTTCCTGCCTTTCTGTTGCCATTAAATACCTTGGTCATCATAAATGAGTGCGCCAAAACAATGCAATACGCGTCACATGATGTCTCTAATGGAAGAACATGGGCCTGCGTTGTTTGATTCCAAGCCGATCAATTGTATACACTCAACGCGCTGATTCGGGCACTCGTATCGGGGACACAAGCCATTCGGCGCCACCAGGATATTCATGACCAGACCACTAATTTTATTAACCAATGATGACGGCATACATGCGCCCGGCCTGCGCATGCTCGCGGAGGCGCTTGCGCCGCTGGGCGAGATAGTTGTTTATGCACCCGACCGCGAACGCAGCGCCGTGGGCCACGGCGTCAGTCTTCATCAGCCTTTGCGCGTGTTCGAGATAAAGCCCGGTTGGCACATGGTGGACGGCACCCCCACGGACTGCCTTATCCTTGCGGTGCGCGGGTTGCTTGGACGCCGTCCGGACCTCGTTGTTTCCGGCGTTAATGCAGGGGCCAATCTGGGCGACGACGTCACATATTCCGGCACCGTCGCCGGCGCTTTTGAGGGTATGTTGCTCGGTCTGCCGTCTTTTGCGATTTCAAACATAAATCATAAGCCGCGACATCTTGAGGCCGCGGGCCGGGTGGCGCATCATGTTGCATCGTATATACTCGCCCACGGATTGCCCGAAAATGTGTTGTTAAATGTAAACTTGCCAGACGAACCGTTTGAAGCGCTTGCAGGCATTGCATTTACGCGCATGGGGCGACGCAATTATCAGGATGCGATTATTAAACGCCATGACCCGCGTGGTGGTGTATACTATTGGATCGGCGGCGCGAAACCGGAGCATTATGTTACGGACGGCTCTGACTTTGAGGCGATTGAAAAGAAGCAGGTCAGCATTACGCCGCTTCGCCGCGATTTAACCGCTTATGAAACCACGGAACAGTTGCGCAACATGCCGCCGTTGGGTTGACGGCGGCAACAGGTCATCCCGGCGTCGGCCGACGGAGATAAGGCGTCATGCGTTTATCCGATAATATCGAATCCATTTTTGCCGCTACGGAAGACGGTACGCCGGTTACCATACAAACCATTATGGACCGGGTAAGCGTCCGCAGCTTTGGCATCCTGCTTGTGTTGCTGTCGTTGCCGTCGGCGGTGCCTGTTCCCGCGCCGGGGTATTCCATTCCCGGCGGCGTGGCATTGCTACTCCTCGGCATACAAATCGTTCGTCGGCGCGAATATCCCTGGCTCCCGGAGCGGGTGCTTCGCAAAGAAGTGCGGCTTGGCACAAAACCACGGCTTATCCGATGGATGGTGTTCCTGCTGCGTTTCGTCGAGCTGTTTATTCGTCCGCGTCTTGCGTTCGTTTTTTCCAATCCCATCACCTATCGCATGCTGGGCACGGTTGTACTGCTTTGCGGCATATCGTTATGCATTCCCATCATACTTACCAACACTGCGCCCGCATTCGGGGTCTTTTTGATTGGGTTGGGCATGTTGGAAGAAGATGGTTTTTTGTCCGGGCTTGGCGCTTTGGCCGGTGTGATTGGGCTGCTGCTTACGTTGACCATACTGGGTGCGATTATATTCTTCGGTATGGAGGGCGCGGAAATGGTCAGGACGTTCATCAAGGGCCTCATGGAAACTCCCGACCTCGGGGCGGCGGCATGTGCCACACGCCATCTGCTTGTATAACTTGTTGCGTGTCCTGTTCGCACCAGGATGCGTGAACAATGAAGGATATGTCCATGACACCATCAGCCACATCGTGTGATGCGGTGGTCCTCCTCAGCGGCGGCCTTGATTCCACCGTGTTGCTGCATCATGTCCGCAAGGCAACAGCCAGTGTTGCGGCGTTGTGCATTGACTATGGGCAACGTCACCGCCGCGAAATGGAGTGCGCCCGCTTTCAGGCAGACGCGGCGGGCGCCCGCTCGTTTTTGACATTGGATATGAGTGCCGTGTCCGTTTTTCTCACACAGGCTTCCGTGCTCATGGAGCATGGCGCTGAGGTGCCGCCGTTGGACGCGTTGTCCGCCGCGGACCGCAGTCACCCGCCAACCTATGTGCCCAACCGCAACATGATGCTGCTTTCCGTAGCAGTTGCGTATGCCGAATCGCTTGGGGCCTGCTGCGTTTACTATGGCGCACAGGCACAGGACGAGTATGGCTATTGGGATTGTACCGAAGCGTTTCTCAATCGTATCAACAGTCTCTTGGCATTGAATCGCGGCAATGTGGTGACAGTGGAAGCGCCGCTTATCAACAATGCCAAGGCGGACAATGTGCGACTGGGCCTGGAACTGGGTGTTGACTTTTCAAAAACGTGGAGTTGTTATCAAGGTAAAGAGACGGCCTGCGGCGTTTGTCCCACCTGCGTGGAGCGCCTGAACGCGTTTCAATCTCTCCGTGTGAAGGATCCGCTGCCTTATGCCGTACCGCCCAAGCAATAGCGTTCATCACACCGTTGCATGTATGTTCACGAGGAACCCCCATGCTTAGAATTACGGATTTGTCTTTGCCGTTGGAGCACAGTGACAACGATCTGCGCGATGCCGTGGCACGTGTACTGGACATAACCGAACGGGACATTCAAAACATCACCCTCGTGCGTCG
>SKQZ01000218.1 GCA_007118765.1 Candidatus Hydrogenedentota bacterium | reverse complement strand
GACGCGATCTCATGTCCCAGATTGCCGCGTCGGGCTGTCGCCCTCCTCGCAAAGACGATTGTGTTGCTCTAAACAGACCTTAATTAAGTGAATCGCCGCCGCAGGTGGTGGAGACTCGCAAAGACGATTGTGTAGCTGTGATACGGGCTTTATTGGATGCACCGCCCGCCGCAGGCGGTGAAGACGCGCACCCGGACATACAAATCGGCCACAGATTGGGGCCGCCAACATTCAACGCGACGGGAACACCCTGAATAGCAGGGTTTCACATACGTTTCGCCCGCTATGGACAAGCGTGTGATGAAACCCAATACACCATGCCGGCCAGAAACGAGGATATACTATGAAAAAAGCATTTAACAGCAAATTTCTTGGGGCGCTTGGATTCCTGGGCTTTTTGGGTTTCCTGCCATTCAGGGAAAGTGAAAACTACCGGCAAGTGGCACTGCTGGCTTATCTTGCCCTGCCAGCCCTTGCGTCACTGTTGGTGTTCATTCCCTTCGACAAGACCCGTGTCAAGGCGCCGATTCTCCCCGAAAAACGCCGGTATCTCAGCGCATTAGGGTTTCTTGGCTTCCTGGGGTTCCTAGGCGGCGCACAACCGCAACTGGCCAGCCTAGCCTTTCTGGCCTTCTTTTCTTTCCTCGCACTCAACACGCAAAAAAGCGACTGACAACACACAAAGCCAGCGTTTGGAGTACGGAAAGAATGGCGCGCCCAGCAGGACTCGAACCTGCGGCCTCTTGCTCCGGAGGCAAGCGCTCTATCCAAACTGAGCTATGGGCGCGACTTATGATGGGTATGCTAGCATACTGAACCGTTTTTTTTCCACTTGCAGTCTTGGGGCGGTTGTGCTTTTGCTTTTTTGTCTGGGCGCGGGTGGTGTTGCATTTTCGGGGGTTGCTGTGGAACACTACTCTTCGTGGCGTTTTTCTATTCTTGAAGGGACTGTAATGAGCGTGATGATTCTTGTGATTGCAGCGTTGGCGTGCAGCGTTGCGAGTGCGGACGCGAATGTAACGGTTTTTCCCGTGCCGGATGCGGACGGGGACGCGCCCTATGTTGTGACGGTGGGCGGCGTATCTGTTCCCGTAGAAAAGTGTGGCGCCGTGTTGCCGGTATATTATGCGCGGGTGGTGGTGTCAGGCACGCAACGGGCATCGGTGGTGGCGCCGGAAACGCCCGACGCACGCTTTGATTTGCTGCCGGAACGGTTGCGTGCGGATGTGTGTGCAACGCCGGGTCGCATCGCCTTTGATGTGCGGGAACGGGGACCCTATGCGATGACGGTGTGGAAAGACACGGAGGAGTTGCCGTCGTTTATCCTGGTGGTGGAGGATGCGTCAGATGTGCGCGAGGCGCCGGTTCATGATAATCTGCATCGTCTTGAGCCGGGCCCGGACGGGTTGGACACCGCCCGTATTCAAGCGGCGCTGGACGCCTGCGCTGATGCGGCCGGGGGCGGCGCCGTCATTTTTGAGCCGGGCGTGTATACCACGGGCAGTGTGACGGTTGGACCGAATACAACGATGTATTTTGCGCCGGGCGTACTTGTGCGTGCCGCGCCTGACCGCGATAAAATCACGGACCGGGGCATCTTTCATTTTACGAGGGCGGACAATTCGCGTTTGTACGGTCACGGCGTGATTGACGGCCACGGCCATGTGCTGCGACTTGAGCAAGAATTGAGCGCACAGATTATCCGGGCAAGCACGTCCACCAATCTTGTTATTGAGGATGTGACGCTGCGCAATGCGCCGGGCTGGACATTCCTTATCCGGGGATGCCGCGGTGTGCGCGTGGATAATGTGAAGTTGTTCAGTGACTGGGCGGTGGCAAACAATGACGGCATCAATCCGGAATCGTCGGAGGATGTGCTTATTACGCGGTATTTCGGACACGGCAGCGATGACACCATTGCGGTAAAGACATTGCCGGGCGAGGGGTATTGGGTAAATGACGGCGCGGCCCGCAACATCACCGTGCGCGACTCCGTGGTAATGTGTCGCAAGACCGCGTTAAAAGCGGGCACGGAAACCAATCGTGACATTGAGAATATCCTTTTTGAGAATATCGACGTGATTCATTCGTCCCGCGGGCTCGGCATCTGGATGCGTGACGGCGCCACCATCCGGAACGTTGTATTTCGCGACATTCGTATGCATTTGCGCGAGATTGAAGGTGAACACATGAGCGGCGAACCGTTCCGCGTCGTAATTCAAAAACGGCACGGATTGGGCACGATTGAAGACATTACATACGAAAACATCCGCACCACCGCACCGTTCCGCGCACTGATACAGGGACGCGCCGACAGGAGTGTGGGCCGGCTGGTTTTCCGGGACATTGCGATTGACGTTACAGACCGTGCGCTCAAACGCGATCCTGCGCCGGTATTTGAGATTCGTCATGCTGAGGACATACAGTTCGAAGATGTTGTGGTGCGTTGGGCGACCGATGACCGGACGCCGTGGAGCGGCCTGTTTGACATCGAAGACAGTGGCGTCATCGCCACGGAAGGCGTTACGGTGGAATAAGCAGCCGGTTGTCGTCTTTGCCGTTGTCGCCATACGTTCTATGATGGCAGGCGGCGTCCTGCCGCCAGTATACTTTTGTACCGCATTCAAACAACCGGCAGCACCGTGGTCATGCACGTCACAGTGACACTGGTATTGGGCACGATATAATGCAACATTTTTTCGGTCACATAACATGGCTATTGTGCTTGGGCGTTCTTTTGGGCGCCCCGGTCATGTCGCACACGGAAGACCGTCACGACGGGCTGGATTTTGACATGCCGGAAACGCATATCGAAGTGCATGTCCGCGCCCCTGACGCGGTGCCGAAACCGGACTTGCTGCCGGACGACGTGCGCGACGACACAACGCCGCCCGTGCCGGACGATCCGATTGAGGCGCTGCATCACGAGGTGCAAACGCTGCGCGATGAACTCCGAATGCTTCAAAGTACGCTTGATTTGATGGTTAACAGGATAATGGAGGATTTGCGCGAAGAGAATGTGTTGCTCCGCGACGAGGTGCGCCGTCTGCACAACATGCAGGAATACTATGGTCTGCCGGATATGACGCGGGTGCCGCGCCCCGGCATGGCCCTGTTTGATGAACTTCTGTATGAGGACGACTGGGCGGAGGAGTTTCCCTACGACGAGTACGCAGAGGATACGCCGGAAGAGCCGGCGGAGCCGTTTGACTTCACGCCGCTGCACGAATGGGGGCGCACACCGGAAATGGCGGCGCGGCTGGGCGATGATGCAGTTTCGCTGCTGGGGCTGGTCGGCGTGGTGCCCCGCGGCAGTCGTCGCGAAGACATTGAAGCGTTGGGCCGCGAATTACGGGCCATGTATGCCGATTATGACAACATCAACATTGAGGTTTTTGACGATATTGACACGGCCGAACGTTTTATTGAGACAGAAGTGGGCGATCCTGCGCGCCGCGTGCTGAGTGTTTCCAAACATGCAGCCGCAGACCGCGACGTCATTCTGTATCTTGAGGATGGCGAAGCCCATGAGGTGGCGCAGGAACCTGCGGATGATGATGAGGCCGAATAATCGTTGCGCCAAAAGCATAAGCGCGTGTGTCCGTTTGCATTAAATCCCGTATAAACGCCACAATACCTACTGTCGTGCATGCCTTTGGCACGATGTGCAAGGACGCACGGTTACTGCGCAAAGGGACAAATCGCGCCCGAGCGCCCTACAACCCGGTCGGGAGATAGTGATTCTTGTTGCAGACCCTGTTGAAAAAACTTTTCGGCACCAGCGCCGAGCGTGATATAAAGAAGCTGCATCCGCTGCTGGAGCAGGTAAACGCCCACGAAAAACGCATTCGCGCCATGAGCAATGACGCGTTGCGCGGTCAGACCGCTGTATTCCGCGAACGCATCAATCAGGGCGAAAGCCTGGATTCCCTGCTGCCGGAAACATTTGCCGTGGCGCGGGAAGCGGCCAAGCGCGTGGTGGGGTTGCGTCCTTTTGATGTACAGGTGCTTGGCGGCATTGTGCTGCATCGCGGCGGCATCGCCGAAATGGTGACGGGCGAAGGCAAAACGCTGGTGGCGGTATTGCCATGTTACCTGAACGCGCTTACCGGGCGGGGCGTCCACATGGTGACGGTAAATGACTATCTCGCACGACGTGACGCCGAGTGGATGGGGCCCATTCATCGTTTCCTCGGACTGACGGTGGGCATGATCCAGCACGACATGAGCCCCATGGAGCGACAGACGGGATACCGCGCCGACATTACGTATGGCACCAACAACGAATACGGCTTTGATTACCTGCGCGACAACGGATCACAATGGTTGCAGCAGTGCGTTCAACGGAAGCTGAATTACGCCATTGTGGACGAGGTGGACTCCATCTTGATTGACGAAGCGCGCACGCCGTTGATCATTTCAGGGCGACCGGAAAAGACGTCGGACATGTATCTGAAAGTGGACGACGTGGTGCGCAACCTGCGCAAGGAAAAGCATTATACCGTTGATGAAAAGCAACGGCACGTTATCCTGACCGACGAAGGCATGGAGGCCTGTGAGCGGCTGCTGGGCGTGGAAGACCTCTATACGGACGACACCATCGGCTATGTGCACATGATCGAGCAGAGTTTGAAGGCGCGTAGTTTCTTCAAGCGGGACGACGAATATATGGTGCGCGACAACGAGGTGTTGATAGTGGACGAATTCACCGGGCGCGTGATGGAAGGACGGCGCTTTTCCGACGGACTGCATCAGGCGCTTGAGGCGAAAGAGCGTGTGCCGCTGCGTTTTGAATCGCAGACCATCGCCTCCATCACCTACCAGAACTATTTCCGCATGTACAATAAACTGGCGGGCATGACCGGCACCGCCGTAACCGAAGCGGTTGAGTTTGAAAAGACCTACGGGTTGCAGGTGGTACAGATTCCCACCAACCTGCCGCTGATTCGCGAAGACCTCACCGACCTCATTTTCGCCACTGAAATGGGGAAGTTCCGCTATGTGGTGCAGGAAATACAGCGCATCCACGAAACAGGCCGTCCCATTCTGGTGGGTACGGTGTCCATTGAGAAATCCGAGCTGGTGGCGAACATGCTCGACGAGGTGGGGATTCACGATTACCAGGTGTTGAACGCGAAGCATCATGAACGTGAAGCGGCCATTGTGGCGAACGCAGGCAAACGCGGCGCCATCACCATTGCCACCAACATGGCCGGACGCGGCACGGACATAAAACTTGCCGAGGGTGTGCGCGAGCTGGGCGGTCTGTACATCATCGGCACGGAACGCCACGAGTCGCGGCGCATAGACAACCAGTTGCGCGGTCGTTGCGGTCGTCAGGGCGACCCCGGCACGACCCGGTTCTATGTAAGCCTTGAAGACGAAGTGGCGCGGTTGTTCGGCGGCGGCATGGCCAAACGCTTTGTCAGCGGCTCGGCGGGCAAGGAAATGGACGCCACACCGCTGAACATGCGCATGTTGTCCCGTTCCATTGAACGGGCGCAGCGTCAGGTCGAAGAACACAATTTCGACATGCGCAAACACGTGCTTGAATACGATCAGGTGATGGACAAGCAGCGCAAATACATCTACGGGTTGCGCCGTGAAGTGCTCGAAGACCGTGATGTCACGGAACACCTGCACCGTATGTTTGAGAATATTATTGCGGATTTCGTGGACGAATATGCGCCGCAGGACAAGTTGCCCGAAGAATGGGACATGGAGGGGCTGGAAGCGGCATTGTATTCCATGTTCTCCTGCGAATTTGATCTGGAAGGCGGCGAAGAGGATTTGGAAACGACGCTGCCGGAAATGATTCTGCAACAGGTCTTGAACGAGTATGCCCGCCGCGAACGGTTGTTGGCCGAAGACTTAACGAAACAGATGGAAGAACGCGGCGACGACCTGACCGCCTCCATCAGTCCCGAGAAGCTCGCCCGCAAACGGTTCCACGACCTTGAGTTGGCGGAACTGTTGCGCACCATAGATGAAAAGTGGATCAATCACCTGTATGAGATGGATTATTTGCGCGACTCCGTTCGGTTGCGCGCTTTCGGCCAGAAAGACCCGCT
>SKQZ01000261.1 GCA_007118765.1 Candidatus Hydrogenedentota bacterium | reverse complement strand
TTCAAAACTGCACGATAAGCGCTATGAAAAAGAAGATGCGTCCGTCGTGGGAACGCCTTATTACATGGCGCCCGAACAAATGTGCAACCTGCCGGACATAGATTCCAGAGCCGACATTTACAGCGTCGGCGTGGTGATGTATGAGTTATTGACCGGCTCCCTGCCCGGCAACATACCCCAACCGGTTTCACAGTTGAATGACGAGACTCCGTTGGAACTTGATGCGGTCGTCATGAAATGCCTTGCTCCGGAACGGGATAAACGCTACAACAATGCGTCCGAACTGCGTGAAGCGTTGCGCCCTGTAATCGAAGGGCTTCACTTCAGCTCTTCTTCCGGCGGCGCATCCAGCAAGGATTCCGGAAGCGACGCCGCCTCCATCCAAACACCGGCGCTCAACGTTTTCAGCGATGCCATGCAGGCATTTGTGAAAGAAAGCCAAGGCGGCGCAACACAACCCGACGCGGCATTTATCCGGCAGATATCCTCTTCAGATTCCGACGCCAAAGACGAAATAGATGCCAGCGCATCTTTGGAGGCCTTCTCCCTTGACCCGCCCGCCCGAAAAGGCGCGCCGCCAAAACCAAAACCGAAGCAGCAAATACGGTCCCCGAAAAAAAGCAACGCCCTTGTCCTGAAGATAATTATCCCCGTCCTAATCGTTGCTGGGCTCGTGGTAATATTCTTGACACGTGGCCAGATTTATTCGGGCTTTGAAGAATACGTCAATCCAGAAGAAGTCCCCACCACGGTCAGTGAAGAGGAGTTGCAAAATCTGCTCACAGACGGACGCAGCGTTGTGGACATATACCTGGCGGCGTTGGCACGCTACCTTGGCGAGCAAACCGTTGAGCAGCGCAGCCGTGTGGAATCATTGCGGACGTTGGCGCTCGAGGACATTGAGAATCGTGCTTTCGGCAGGCCCTTTGATTTTGAAAGGCTCACGGAAGCTCAGGAAGATTTGCGGCGGATTGGCGAGTTCGACAATGATCCGAGCATATTAAACCTCAAAGAAACATTGAATCGTGAAGTTGCCCATTTTCGTTTTGTGTTATTGGAAATTGATCGCAACGAAGACCCCCATACTGCACGGTTCCGTTTGAACAATCCCTACGTATCGGGAACGTTTGAAACGGTCACGGTTGGCGATCTGCTCCAGAACCGGTTTTTGGTGCGTAGCATAACCCCACGCACCGTGCTACTGGAAGATACAAGCGAAAAGGGCAAAGGGCGAGGGTTGGTGGCTCGTGAAATGGCGCTTATTGAGGCGGAATAGCCCGCGTTGCGCGTATTCTTGGGCTGTGGAGCGTTGATCAAACAAGGAAGCAAAGGCTTTTTTTTGCATGAACACAAAGACTTCTTTCGGCGTATTGCTATGCGTACAACTGCTAATTGTCGGCGTTCTTGCCGGGTGCAACACTTTTGGCGGACGTTTTGGACGGGGCACACCGGGCGACACGTTCACCGACGATACATTTACGCATAGTCGGGAACAAGCGGAGCAACGGCTGCACGAGGTTGTGCGCGCCCATATCCTGGAGCATCAGGGTATGGACAGACATAGCGCCCCGTTGATTCGGCGCCGCCCGTACTTTTTCAAAGAGTATTTTGTGTATCCCGACGGACCGGACGCATTCTCCATAGAGTTTCGCGAGATAGATTCGCAAGTGCGACCGTTGATGGCCGAGGTGCAAATCAACAAGATTCGCTACTCCACGCGCATGCACCGCAGGCGGGATCGCGCGGAGGGCGACAACGACTTTCTCCGCGACACCGGCGTGGAAACGCTGGTATACGAATGGCGCAGCGGCCGTTGGTGGCGCACCGGCGCGATATTTGACGCCCATAAAACAGAAGAGATGATCAACGGCGCTTGGGCGCCGCGTCGCGATGAAACGTTGCGCGTCATCCCCGAAGAAGACCAGCCGGGATGGTTCCGGCGCACGTGGTTGCGCATCCGCGGCGGCGAAGAGTAAACTTGCGTCGTTCATAAGTAGTCTCAACGACCAAATCCGTAAATAAGCACCATGCAAAAGAATTCCATTTCCAACCAACAACGCTGGCTTTGGGGCGCATTAATCATTGCTGTGATTCCCGTGTTGATTGGCGGACGCAGCATTGTGGTGGGCGAAACCGTCACCAGCCGGTTGGCCACGGTGTATGCCCTTGTTCACCACGGTTCATGGCGCATTGACCGTCCCGCTGAAGAACCGCCAAATCCTTTCGAGGTACTGACGGTTGACAAAGTGGAAACGCCGGACGGCCGGCTGCTGTCAAGCAAACCGCCCGTGCTGCCGCTGCTGATGACCGCGGAATATGTGGTGATGCGACGCCTGTTCGGCTGGGACTTGGATAACGAGGACGACCTGCGGCCCATCATGCGGGTGATTAACGTTACGCTCATCAAAATCCCCCACGTTATCGGCCTTTTCTTCTTTGCCATGCTCCTGCGCATGTTCATGAGCAATCATCGGGATGGGGCGCTACTGTTGCTCTTCCTGGCATTTGCCACACCGCTGGCAGGATATGCCTGTCAGTTTAACAACCATACCCCGGCCGCCGCCGCGCTTATGGTGGCTCTGTATTTCGGGTTGGGCATGTACGCCGACAAACTCGCACCGAAACCGTGGCGGTTTATGGTTTTCGGGTTATGCAGCGCCGTGGTATTCACGATGGACATGCCCGTGACTATTTTTCCGGCGTTCATGGGCATGTTGCTCATGCTGCGGTTTCCCAAGCAGAGCGTTCTCTGGGGCGGCATTGGCGCGGCCCCGCTGTTGGCGCTTCATTTCGGTCTGATGGCCGCCATCACCGGCAACCCCCTTCCCGTGCAAACCCAAGAGGCAATGTATAACTTCCGCAACTCCTACTGGCGCAATCCCATAGGCGTAGACGGACTCAACGAACCGCGGGCGCTGTATTTCTTTCACAGTCACTTCGGACGGTTCGGCACCTTTCTGTTGTTCCCTGTGTTGCTGTTGGGGGTCGTCGGGTGGTTCAAGGGACTTACGGACCGTACCTGTCCGGCGCGGCTTGCCGTGCTTGCGGCAGGCGGCGCTTTCGCCATCATGAGCGGTTACTATGTATTGGCCACCAACAACTACGGCGGCGCGGGATACGGGTTCCGGTGGCACATCGGCGCTGTCCCCGTGCTCGTGCTTTTGGCCATGCCAATGATGCCGGTCATGACCAAGTCATGGCGTTGGGCGCTGCTCGCCTTGCTGGTGGCTGTATCGGTGTTCTCGGCATGGGAGTGCATGCAGGCGCCGTGGGGCGCGAGTCATGAGTGGACCTGTCGCTGGATTTTCGGGCCGGTTTATTGACTTCCACACCCGACCTGTTCCGCGTAACGGATGGCGTCGCGCATGTGTTCCAACGCCGTCACAATTACCTCCGTATCTTCAAATCCATACGATAGCCGCAGTTGCCGTTTGCCTTTTGCAGCGGAGGCGCCGGCGGGATGTACACAAAAGTCGCCGGGCAAGTACACGACCCGGGGCCGTCGGTTTTCTGCGGACCCGTCAACAGCGTCATCGCCGGTGATGCGGGAGAGGAACTTGAAAAAGGGCGATGCGGTATCCGTCGTAATGTTGCGAAACGTAAGGTAATAGTAGAAGCCGCCCCGTCCGCCCCGCACATCTTCCAGCCAAGGCCCCAGAATCTCGTCCACGGCCTGCCCAATAACACGCGCCTTCTCGCGGTACCCTGCATTCACATGACGCAGCTGCTCGTCAATGTGGTGTTCAAGCATATACGCCGCCATTTCCTGATTCATCAGCGGGGCACTGAATCCCACGTCGCTGGTTTTCTGGGCAATGGCGTCAAGCAGGGCGCCCGCCGCGCCCATAATAAAGCCAACGCGCAGTGCAGGCGCAAGCACTTTGGACAGCGTACCTATCTCATAAGCCAATCCCGATGTATCGTAAACGAGCGCAGACCGGGGTTTTTCCGCCTCCGGGTCATGTATCAGCCATTCATAGGCCTGATCAAAAAAGATGGGGACCGGACGCTGAAGTTTTGCCGACCATCGCTCCGCCAACGTTAACAGGGCGCGCTTCCGTGCATTCGACAAAATGACGCCGCTCGGGTTGTTCACGGTGACCACATAAAAGAAGGCCACATCGGCTACAGCCTTGCCCAACGCTTGCAGACGTTCCTCAACAGCCTCCGCCGCCAATCCGTCCGGAGATTCAGGGACGGTAAGCACGCGAAATCCCTTGCGTTCCAACTGGTTGCAGTAAATGTAGTACATGGGGTCGGCGGTAATCACGATGCCCGGCGCAAACAAATCGGCAAGCGCGTCAAGGATGCTGGTCGCACCGCTGGGCCCGATCACCATGTCCTGTCGCGCCATCGTGGCTTCATCCATATCGCCAATGGCATGGGTCACATAGAACCGCCGCAGTGCCTGTATCAGTGTGGGCGAACCCTTGGGACCGCCGTAGTTGAATGGTTGGCGATACGTCTCGGGGTTGGCAGCCACCGCATTTATCGCCTCAAGCAACAAGGTGTCCGGAATGGTCTTTTCATTGACGTAGCCAACGCCGAGATTGATGTCAACGCCGTCACGAAAGTCCGTGGCGAAAGCGGCCATCATTTTGTTGACCGGCGAGGGCGCGGTGGAGGCCGAACCATAGGAAGAAAATCGAAACTGCATAATACTCCTGCTCAGTAAGGGTTGACACAATACCCATGACAAAGCGGTATTGTAACGCCCACCCCGCCCGACACGCAATGCGTGGTACGCATGACGTTGCAACAACAGACGCCACACGCTGGGGCATGCCGTCTACCGAGTCAGGTTACAGCTGTTCATCAATCGGAGAGCACAAGGGCCATCATACCCAGCGATTGGGCAATGTGTTGATTGGGGATATTGTCGCTCTGCGCTTCGTATCGCTGAAACGCCACATGACCATCCATAAACAAGACATTTGCGCCGCCCGGAATATGGTTGAACAGACTCACCTCCGTAGCCACATGATCGAACATGATGGGCAGTGTGCTCTGGGCCATGGCGGAGGCGCCGGGATTGTTGATATCGGTAATCATAAACCGCTCCACACCTTCCCGCAACCGATACACGGTATTGGAGCCGCCATTGCCGTAGCCTTCATAAATGCCCTCTTGAACACCCGCGAGGTTGGCGTCGCTGTCCACTGCGCGGGCTATGGCCTGAAAATCATCGGCCACAAAGGCTGGCACCAATCGTTCCGCCACTGCATCAATGGTGCCCACCAGTTGCATCGGCCCGCGATATTCGCCAACATCGCTTGGAATCATATCGTCCTGACCGACCAATCCCATAATCTCAACAATCAGCGTCAGCTCGGCGCCTGGCGCCTCATATCCGTAACGGTCCAAGGCCCACCCGAAATAGGTATAGCTCGCGTCTATGGCACACGCCCATCGCATGGAGGGATATATCCGGTCAAACCGCAGTTGTCCTGTCTCATCGTGCATACCCGCCCATAATTCGCCATGACGCGGGTCGCTGGGACACAATACAAGCGCGGGGTCGGTCAAATATTCAGGATAGATGGCAAAGACGCTGGGCCCCAAATCGAATGTGCCGCCCAAATAATCTGGATCGCCCGGTTCCCTGTTGCGTCGTGGAAAACCGCCCACTTGCAGGGGCGGAAATTTTTCGCCCGGCGATTCGTTGGCGTACATTTTGTATATCAGCCCCCATTGCCGAAGATTGTTTTGACAGCTTGCGCGGCGCGCCGACTCGCGGGCACGTGCCAGTGCCGGCAGCAAAATGGCCGCCAGAATACCGATGATGGCAATAACCACCAACAACTCTATCAGCGTAAAACCCGTTCCTTTCTTTTTCATGCCATTCTCCTTTCGGTTATGTATGCGTATCTGTACAGCACAACACAAATACTTCAACTATTACTATACTCGAACTCACACAAATTGTAAAGAGATAAAGACCAATAGGCGCACTGCCGCCGCCTATGGTATCATTAGGGAAGTCAACGTGTGCGCGACCCGGCACACGCGGCACCGGCAGCATTGCAGTTACGATTGACAAGCGACGAAACGATCCCATTCGATTCGTTTCCAATACAACGGTACC
>SKQZ01000131.1 GCA_007118765.1 Candidatus Hydrogenedentota bacterium | reverse complement strand
TGATTACCTCGCCTGGTTTGCGGCCGTCGTGTTGGCAGCACTCCTCCAAACCAACTGGCCCCAAATGCTGCGTTTGCAGGAAGTGTCGCCCGATATCGTGATTGTGCTTGTCGTTTACTTTGCCATTGCCTACGGCGAGGAGCGCGCCATGTTTACCGGTGTCATTGGCGGTTTGTATCAGGATGTTGCCGTAAACACGACGCTCGGTCACCATGTATTGTGTTATGTACTTATTGGCTATATTGCGGGGCGGTTGGCCACCCGCTTAATCAGTGAGCATGCAGCCGTGAAAGCGGGCCTCGTGTTGTTCGCGGGTTTCTGTCAAGGCGTGGCGTACATTGCCATTCAGTATGTGCAACAACCACAGCGGGGGATGCTGTACCCCATCATTAACACCGCAGCGCCCATCGCCTTTTATTCCGCCGTGATCACGCCGCTGGTGTTTATTTTCGCCGACCGAGTATTCCTCAAGCGCAGTTTTATAAGTGATGGAATTGTTTGATGGCTGTTAAGAAGGAAACAGAACGTTACGACGGCGTCACAAGCCGCATCCAATGGATTGGTGTGGCGATTATGGCCGCCATGGTCTTGTTATGCGTGCAGTTTTGGCGGTTGCAGGTCTTGTCGCTGGGTGAGTTCTCCAGACTTGCCGAGAGCAACCGTGTCTGGCAGGAACGGCTCGCTTCTGACCGCGGCGTTATCTATGACCGACGCGGCGAGGTGTTGGCCAATAACCGCGCCAGTGCCGATGTCGTATTTGTTCCGGGTGAATGCCCGCCTGACATGATTGATACGGTATGCTCCCGCCTGGAGCAATGGCTTCAGATAGATGGGGACGAATTACTGCGCAGAATCGATAGTCACCGTGGCGCCCCCTTCACACAGTTGCATGTTAAACGTGACGTTACCAAAGCAGACCGTGTGCGTGTGGAGGAAAACAAACATGCGTTGCCGGGCGTTACCACGGTGGTACATCCGCAACGGCGGTATTTGTATGGCGAGACAGCGGGGCAACTCCTTGGTTTTCTTGGCGAAATTAACCGCGCCGAATTAGAGCGTTATGCGGAATACGGGTATGTAATGGGCGACCTCATCGGCAAGGATGGGCTTGAACGGTACTATGAACGCCTGTTACATGGGCAGGACGGCTATATGCTCGTAACCCGATACGCCTCCGGCCAACCGCAACTGCGCACCGACCGGGCCGGACGTCCCTATATTGCGAGACGAGACACGCGCGGTCATCTGTTAAACATTGAAGCGCAACCGGTGTTGCCGCGCTCCGGCGATCCGCTGCATTTGACGCTTGATGTCGCATTACAGCAATACTGCGAAACCTTGCTGCGCGGCCAACAGGGCGCCATTGTTGTGCTTGAGGCCGATACAGGCGCGGTTCTTGCGCTGGCAAGCGCCCCGGGGTATGATCCCAGCGTGTTTGTCAACCGTGGCATGAACGACGAACGGTTGGAGCTGCTTTCAGGCAGACGCCCGAACCGCATGATCAATCGCGGCTATCGCGAAGTGTATCCGCCGGGCTCTTTATTCAAAATTATGATCGCCGCAGCGGCCCTGGAGGAACAAGTCGCCGACGCACGCACGCGCCACTATTGTCCCGGACACTTCCAGATTGACGGTCGCGGACGGCGCTGGCATTGCTGGCGACGCACCGGACATGGCGCGATGGATGTGGTGGAAGCACTGGCCTATTCCTGTGACGTGTATTTTTACCAAGTGGGCCTTCAGTTGGGCGTCGAAAAAATTCATGACTACGCTACCCGCATGGGACTGGGCATACTCACCGGCATTGATCTGCCCGGCGAAGAAATCGGCCTCATTCCCAATCCGGAATGGAAAGCCGCTCTACACGCGGACAAACCGGTGTGGGATCGCCAGTGGTACCCCGGCGAAACCGTCAACCTGAGCATTGGTCAGGGCGCCGCCGCCACCACACCACTGCAAAACGCCGTGATGATGGCGTGCATCCTGAATGGCGGTTACCGCGTGCGTCCTTATTTGTGGCAGGAACGCGAGCAGGCCCGTTCAGAAAAGCTGTTCAGCGATGCCACCATCGAAAAAGTAATCGAAGGGTTGTTGCTCTGTGTGGAGAAAGGACCGCCCGCGCCAACGGGCACATGCAATCGCGCTCAGATCCCCGGAATGCAAGTTATAGGCAAGACAGGCACCGCGCAAGTAGTGGCCTTGTCGCAACTGGAGCAATATGAAGACGACGATGACATTCCCTACCATAGACGGCACCACGCATGGTTTGTAGCGGGTGTGCTTGACCGGTCGCCCCGCATTGCCGTAACGGTGCTTATAGAACATGGTCATGCAGGCGGCGCAGTGGCATCGCCCATTGCCCGCGACGTGATTGAATTTTTCTACGCCAATCAGCCGGAAGATGGCGCAATCATGTTGGCCGACAAGGAGTAATACGCAATGGCTTATGCCGGACGGCAAGTGCAGTATCAGGATATCAGCGTGACGCCCGTTAATCCGCGCAACCTGCTGCGTGTGGATTGGTGGCTCATTCTGGTTGCGGTTGTGTTGGCCGTTGTCGGATGGGTTGTCATGTATAGTGCGGCGCGCAGCACCAGTGTGCTGTATTTTAACAGACAGGTTACCTTTTTCTTTCTCGGCATAGGCGTAATGGCCCTGTTCAGTTGTGTGGATTACCGCTTTCTTGTCAGTTTCGCCCCACTGTTATATGTCGCCTCCATTGGTGCGTTGGTGCTGGTCATCCTGTTCGGCGCCGAGGTGAAAGGCGCGGAACGCTGGCTTGCCATAGGCCCCTTTCGATTGCAGCCCTCTGAGTTCACAAAAATCATTATGGTGCTCACACTGACGTGGTACTTCACAAAGGTTGGAGATGGCATCAGAAAACTTCACTGGTTCGTGATCACCTTCATCATTGCCGCTGTACCCATGGCATTGATTCTTCGGCAACCGAATCTGGGCACCGCGGCGTGCTTGGGTCCCTTGACTTTGGCCATGTTGTATGTGGCCGGATGCAAGAAGTGGCACTTGACCGCGATTATCTTATTGGGACTTTCCCTGCTTCCTGTTTTATGGTGGCAAATGAAGGATTTTGACCCGGAAAACCCCACCGCGCCGCGCGTGTTCTTTGAACTGCGGCATTATCAGAAGATGCGCATCTACACCTATCTCAATCCAGAATATGATCCCCGTGGAAGCGGATGGCATACGCTGCAAAGCCGTATCACCATTGGCAGTGGCGGCATTACCGGCAAGGGCTACATGGAAGGGACACAAACACGACTGAAGTATTTGCCCGAACATCATACGGACTTCATCTTTTCGTTGCTGGCGGAAGAATTCGGTTTTGTGGGGGCAATGGCCGTCATTGCGCTTTTTTCTATCCTTTTGTTGCGTGGATTGTTATTCGCCCATGACGCGGTGGACATGACCGGCACGTTGTTGGCCACAGGCGTTGTCAGCATGCTTACCTTCCATATCTTCGTTAACATCGCCATTACAACCGGACTATTGCCCGTAACCGGCATCCCCTTGCCGTTCCTAAGCTATGGGGGCTCTTTTTATATCACCACCATGGCGGGGATCGGCATTCTTTTGAGCGTACGGATTCGAAAACAAACACATGCTCCTGCCGAAATGCAGGCGCCCATAGGCCATGTCGCTGTTTATGGCAAAAAGTAACGGGTAGTTCGCCATGAAGATGTATGAAGTAGCGACACCCAAAAAAGACAAGCATTCGGACATACCATAAGCCTTAAATCAAGAAGGAGAACGTGTATGCGTTGTTGTATTGTTGCATTGTTGACAGTAGGATGTCTGTGGATTGCCATGTCGGCCTCGGCATGGGAATTGCAGGATAGGCCGGCCGCGACGGGGGAGTGGGGGTTTCGCCCGGACGATGGCGACGTAACGGTACTCAATCCGCCTTCATTTACATGGCGACCGGAGAATGACGGTGTTGCCTATGATCTTGAGGTGGCAACCGAACTCTCTTTCACTGAACCGGTGTACGCCATTGAAAAGACGCCGTGGTCTGCTCATTGCCCTGACGTTTCCCTGCCGCCGGGCGCCTATTACTGGCGATACCGCGCATGGGACGATACGAACACGCCGTCAATATGGAGCACTGCCCGACAATTTGAAGTGCCGGAGGAGGCGGCACACTTTCCCAAACCCTCCCATGAAGAATTGCTGCAACGCATTCCCACGGAACATCCGCGGCTGTTTTTCAGGCCGGATGACGTTGCCCACCTGCAAGCATTGGCTGCGGGACCGTTGGAATCACAGTGGCAACGGTTACTTGATCAGGCGGACGCGCTTATTGATAATCCGCCGGATACTACAGAACCCCCCAAGTATCCGGAAGATGTGGAACACAAAAGCGAAGAATGGCGGCGAATATGGTGGGGCAACCGACGACATGCCATCAGTGTCGCAGACGGTGCGGCGACCCTGGCCTTTGTTTATCGGTTAAGCGGTGACGAGCGCTATGGCGAGGCCGCGCGCGACCTCATGATGGCCTTTTGCGAATGGGATCCAAAAGGTTCCACGAACTACCGGTACAACGATGAAGCGGCCATGCCGCTGCTCTATTATCCGACACGGGCATACACGTGGGCTTACGATATTTTTACGCCGGAAGAGCGCGAGCGTATCCAAGCGGTGATGGCAATTCGCGGGGAAGACTGTTACAACCATTTGCATGGCCGCCGCCACTTGTGGCGCCCGTTCGCAAGTCACAGTAACCGTGCATGGCACTGGTTGGGCGAAGTGGCCACGGTGTTTCATGATGAGATTGACGACGCATCCACATGGCTCGACTTCAGCATGCATGTGTTTTATACCTGTTATCCGGTCTGGGGCGGGGCCGATGGCGGCTGGCATGAAGGACAGGCCTATTGGGTCAGTTACTTGCGCCGCTTTATGTATTGGGACATGGTGATGCAGTCCATTTACGATGTCAATGTATTCGACCGGCCATTTTTCAAAAGGACCGGCGATTTTGGGCTGTACACATGCCCGCCGCACACACAAACCGGCGCGTTTGGCGACCAAGCCGTCCTGTCAAATTCGCAACGTATCGCCCAGTTTATGCAATTGCTGGCCATTGCCGCCGATAATCCCTACTGGCTCTGGTATGCCGAGCAACACGGTGACGTCAGTCCCGGCGGTTATTTTGGGTTCCTCTCGGCGGCCCAGGGACGCGACCTACAGTCGAAAACGCCGGACAACCTGCCAACGTCCGCCGTATTTCGTGATGTGGGCGTTGCGGCTTTGAACTCCACGCTTTTTGACGGCCGGGAAAATGTTCAGGTACATTTCAAGTCGAGTCCCTATGGAACACAAAGCCACGGGTATAATGCCAACAATGCGTTTCTCATCAATTTGCGCGGGGAACGCGCCCTTATCCGGTCTGGTCGCCGCGACATCCATGGCAGCCCCCATCACCGGGAGTGGATGTGGGAAACCAAGTCTGACAACGCCATTCTGGTCAACGGTGAAGGCCAGTTCCCGCACACCCATCAGGCGCTGGGCGAAATCACCCATTTTTACACATCGGACACGCTTGATGTTGTGGCGGGCGAAGCGGGAGACAGTTATCGTCCGCTCGATCGGTGGGGACGGCGCATCCTCTTCTTCAAGCCCGACGTTGTATTGATTCATGATGTGCTCCGTGCACCGGAACCCTCCACCTATCAATGGCTTCTCCATGGGGAAGCACCTTTTGAATGGGATGAACGCTCAGTGGTGTGGGAGATGGACCATGGTCGTCTTGACATTCACTTTTTGACGCCAACAACACTGACCTTTTCGCAAACGGACACCTTTGATACGCCGCCCCATGAGTGGGCCTTCACTTTGGATGAATGGCATTTCACGGCTGCGACATCGCACCCCGAGCAGTTTATGGAGTTCATTACATTCATTCGCGTGGACAATGCCGATGCAACGGCGAGACTGGAAGAAGGGGACGGCGGCACCCTTGTCCGACTTACAATGCCGGCCGAAACGGCCCATATTACCCTGTCCGAGCATTCTTTTCATGTTGAAATGGGGACACTGGAAGAAACATTTGATGATAACGCCGTTTGCATGGTCTCAGAG
>SKQZ01000459.1 GCA_007118765.1 Candidatus Hydrogenedentota bacterium | reverse complement strand
TTACACCATATCAGGCATTTTGCTTGCCCGCCGACTTCGACGTGTACTAACACGCTGTCAGCCGGCGGCCTGCGCAAAACACCTGCTCTGGCGCAATCTTCACAGGCTCACGACGAAACCTGATGAAATATCCGGGTGTTAGCCCTCGGGTGTAGTGAGTTCCGCAACAAGTTTTTCAACCTGTTGGCGCAGCGTTTGCATATCGCCGTCGTTTTGAATAATCCAATCGGCAATGGGCCGCTTGGATTCCGGCGGGGTTTGTGCGGCAATGCGCCGTTGCGCTTCTTCTCGCGAAAAGCGTCTGTTTTGAACCAAGCGATTTATGCGGGTTTCTTCAGAGGCAAGCACCAGGATAAGCCCCGTAAGCCACGGTTCGCGGCGGCCATGCTCACCCAACAACGCGGCTTCGATAATAACGACGTGGCGGCCTTCTTCCTCCAGCGCGGCGCATTGTCGTGATACCGTGTTGATGATGGCCGGATGGAGGATGGCATTGAGTTGTGCGCGGGCGGCGGCATCAGAAAAGACATGGGCTGCAAGCCTGTCCCGTGCGATGGCGCCGTCTTCCCCGATGACATTGTCTCCAAACGCCGCGACAACAGCGGCCCGCGTTTCCGCGTCGCCATCGAGCAGGATATGCCCGACGCCATCCGCGTCAATTACCGGTACACCCGCATCGCGAAAATACGCTGCCGCCGCTGATTTGCCGCATCCAATGCCCCCGGTTAAGCCTATCCGTTTCATATTTACTCTATGCTGGCGTCCTTCTCCGAGGTGATCTGCCGCAGCCGCACCGTAAACATGCCGGTGAGTTTCAAGGGCGTTTTGAATCGCAACACCATGCGCGTGTCTTCGTTGCCGGGCAACAACTCCTGGCTGGCGGTGACCGTGTCGCCGTCATGGACGCATGCGGCACGCATCCTGCGCATGACAAGGGGCAACCGCAGCGCCACCGTGGCCACGCTCAAAGGCGTATCCATTGCGATGCGCACCGTCAGTATTTTTTCCGGTCCCTGCTCAAGGTGCATGTCCATTTTGCCCAGTGATACGGGCGTAAACACCGGCATGGGAACGTCCATGTTCACCAAGCCCGAGGGCCGCACAATTAACGATTGATGCAACGAGTCATAGTAGATGCCGCTCAGGGATTGTAACACCGCCCATAAATCAAGCCTGTCGGGGGACAGCACATTTTTGTTGTCGGCTTTTGAGGCACTGTCGTTCAGGAGTTCAGCCAAAAACGACTCCAGTGCATCCGCTCCTCCCGCGGCATTATCCTCCGTGCGGACGGCATAGAGTGCTTTTGCCAGCGCGGCGATGCTTTGCCGCCGCCGGCGTTGCGTCTCGTCTTCTACGGCGGTAGCCACGTTGGCCGGGTGCTCCGCAATAAGTCCGGCAAAAAACGGGGGGGTTGCGGGGGGATTAAGATTCAGCATCTCCGCACAACAGACCCCCGCAAGCACGCCATCATCATTTGCCGTGTCATGCGTCATGTCTATCAACCGGTCTTCGTAGGCCGCTGCCAGCGCTGTGCGCAATGCTTCCAGTGCTTGCTCGGAATTCGAGTTGCCCTGTTGCTTCGCCATCAATATAATCACATTGACAGCCACCGCCCAAAGTCCCAGTGTTGTCGCATTCAAAGGAACATCGGCATTTCCAGCCGCCGCCTTCTCAAGTAATTTGGAAATGCCGGAGTCCACCAGCGACATGATCCGCGGATACCAGTTGCGCAACCGCGAACGATTGCCCGTATACAACGCATCGGCATAGGCAGAAAGAATCAATTCGGCACATTGCTGCAGAAACGAGTTGGGATCGGCCTTTTCCATTGTCTGCCGCTGTTCCTGCAGCCGGGTAAGCGCGGTGGTGACGGCGGCAGCGTGAAAACGCGGCGCAAAGGCCAGCAAAGGCACTGCCCGCACGAAATCCCACAGGGTGTCCGGCGCCCCGTTGTTTGGTTTTGCATGCAACACAAAACCGTTCTGCGCGGTATGGCGCGTATGTGTAACGAAAGCGCGGGTACTGCGCACCAATGCGTCCGTGAACCGGGCCGGCAGGCCGGAGTCCGTCACCTGTTTTTGCCAGTTGTTCACCGCAGAATACAAATAACTGAAATGCCGCAGCCCGTAACGCACGGATTCCGGTGCATTGGGGAAGTGCTGCATATAGCCATTACTGAACCCCATTTGCTCGCAAATGTGCGCGGGCACATGCCACGCAAACAAGAAGTCAAACCGGTGCGATTTGCCGGGCGCAATTTTTGCAGCGCAACAGACCGCACCGACACGGGTGGCGACATTTGGTTGTATGGCCGGCGCCTGCCCCTTTTCATAAAAGGCGTTCCAGAAATGATCCGCGCTTGCCTCCGAGACGGGATCCCACACGCCAAGCGATATTTCAGCGCCCAGCTGTTCCCTTGCGCCAAGACACAGGTGTGGGCGCGCGTCCGAACTTGTATTGCGGCGATCACCGAATAGCAGGGCATTGCGAATATAGGACTTCAACAAATCCGGCGGCGCTTCGGCAATGGAACCCCGGAACAGGCTCGTGCCCAGATGACTGCGATTGTCATTGGCCGTGGGCTCCACCCGGATGCAGTGGATTTGTGCGGGCTTGGGGGCATCCGTATCGCTCGGTTCGGTGGTGAGGTTATCCATGCAAAACATAAGGGAACACGTTACCGGCAGTTTCGTGACATTGGCGACGCGTATGCTTGCCAACATGCACGGCATGACCGACGCCACATGGTCAAAAGGCGCCAGCGGCGCGAAGTAGGTCCAGACTCCCCGTACCGGCATCTTCGGATCGTTCAGCTGCCCGGTCAACACGGGATAACCGCCCTGTTGCTGATAACGCGCGCCCGCCAAGTGGTCGGGCACATGCTTGGCGCCCGGTTCTTTTGCGGGTGTGGCCGATCCGCGCAGGGTGCAGATATAGGGAGCGGCTTTCCCTGCGGCCACACGCATTACCGGAAAGCTGAACGGCATGAGCGGGCCCTCGCCAATGGGATGCAATATGTCATTGTAGAGGTTGCCCACCGGATCAATTCGTATGCAACCCGACCCAACGCTTCCCATTGGCACATGTGCGGTATTTGATCTTCCCTCGGCCATTAAAATACATCCCTCTTACCCATAAAGCGTCGCAACACGGTCATGGCAACTTCTTCACACGTCTGCTTATACTCAGTGCTAAGAAAACACTTTTTGGCATTCGCAATAGCCGTACCATAATCCTATCCGTCATTGCGAAAAAACGCAATCTCCTTACATCGTCATTGCGAGTCTCCACCACCTGCGGCGGCGACCTGCACAAAGCACTTGACCTGACGCAACCTTCGCAGGCTCAATACAAAACCCCGTGAAATATCCGGGCTAGTATCCAATACTATTCTAACATGTTTTCCCGGTCTTTGCGCAGTCAATGTTCCCATAATGTTGATTGCAGGTTGGCGCGGCGTTTTACGAACGTGCCTGCACGCCAGATTATGGCGTTGCGCCGCGGAGTACGCCAATATCATTGCGGGTGATGCCCAACACCACCAAATCCAAATTGCCGTCCCCGGTGAAATCGTGGAGCAGACAGCCGGACATGCCCTTGGAAACAATAAAATTATTAGGCCCTTCAAACTTGAGTTCTTCGCGGCTGAAGCGCGTTATCACACTCCCGGAGTTCAGCGTAACGACAAGATCGGCGCGTCCGTTTCGGTTGACATCCGCCAGTGCGGTTGACATGGGCTGATATCCCACGAAAACGCGTGTAGCCGTGGCAAAGTTCCCGTTTTTAAGTCCTGCCAGCACACGCACACTATTGTCGCCGGGGTGTAGGGTCACGGCGTCCAGCCGTCCGTTGCCCGTGATGTCCGCCATGGCCATTTTGCTTGGCGCGGAACCGGTCGCAAAACGCAGGTGTGTATCCGCATCAAAGGTGCCGTCCCCATTGCCAAACCAGCGCACCACACGGGGTTCGGCGGAATCCGAGGCCGAATCCGGGTCGCGACTGCTCAACAGTACCAAATCAAGAAGCCCGTTATCGTTGGTGTCCACCAGATGAATACACCGGGGATAATTGCTGACGGCCGAGACAATCGGCGGCGCGAACGTGCCGCTGCCATCGTTGAGTAACACCGATACCGAATCGGTCTTGCTGTTACCGGTGACAATGTCAAGGCTGCCGCTGTTGTTGACATCGCCCACGGCCACGGACAACGCTTCCGGCGCGCCCCGGGAATGGTCGGTTTGAATGGCAAAGAAATGGGGTCCCGTAAAACGTCCGTTCCCGTCGCCCACATATACCAGCACACGGGTTTGCGCACTGATGGTTACGACCATGTCCTGTTTGCCGTTGCCGTTCAAATCGCCGGCGGCCATGGCCAACGGCTTGCCCGGCAGCATGATGGGCGACAGGGCGTCAAAACTGCCGTCTCCACGTCCCGCCAGGACTGATATGCTGTTGTCGTTCACATTCATGACGGCCATGTCTTTGATGCCATCGTCCGTGAAATCGGCCACGAGCGCCGCCTCCGGGCGTTTCCCCACCGAAAAACGCCGGTCCGATTCAAATTTGGCATTGCCGCCGTTGTAGGCAATGGACACCGTATCCGTTGCGTAATCGGGCGTGAGCAAATCAAGGCGTCCATTATTGTTGAGGTCTGCCGCGGCAATGGCCAGTGCGCCCCATCCGGCGCCATATATTTCAGCCTCGCTGAACGCGCCCGTGCCATCGCCCCGCATCACGGCAAAGCGACTGAGCGGTTGTCGTTCGTCGCCTACGCCGTCAAACAAGACCGCCGCAATATCCGGGATTGTGTTTCCGGTGAGGTCCGCCACGATAAACCGGCCAACGGGCTGGGGAAAGGCAAGGCGTTTTTCTTCGGCAAACTGACCGTCTTCCAGCGCGTACAACACCGAAATATCGCCTGACCCCGCATTGCCCACGACCAGGTCGCGGCGGCCGCTGTTGTTCAGGTCAACCCCGACAACGGAGTGCGGCATGTAGCCGCAGGAAAGCAGCCGGGGCGGCAAATAGCCCGCGCCGGTGCCTTCCAGAATGGTCAGTGTATCCTCTTCGGCATTGGCCGTTACAATGTCGGCAATGCCGTTTCCGTTAAGATCGCCCGCCCAGACCGTGACCGGCGCATGCTCGACGGGGATACTGAGTGGTTCCAGAAAAGAGCCGCCGCCTTCGTTAACCAGCAGCGTTACGGTGGCGGCGCCGCTATCCGCCGTGATCAGGTCGAGGGCGCCGTTATTGCTCAAATCCGCCACGGCAATACCAAGCGGACGGGCGCCTGATGCAAGGTGGATAACCGTGGAATCGCCAAACGCGCCCTGTCCATCGCCATACATCATGATTACCTGGGCGTGTTCCTCATCAACCACCGCCAGGTCAAGGATGGCATTGCCGGTGAGATCAGCCAACACCGCCGCCCGCGGCGATGCGCCCAGCTCATACGATTTGGGGGCGTCATAACCGCCCGCGCCGTCCGCCAACAAAACGGACGCCGTCTGTGTCTCCCAGTTTAACGTTACTATATCGGTCATGCCGTTGCCGTTGAGATCGCCCGTCAGCGCTTCATAAGGCGCTTCTCCCGTCGGATAGGTCAAGCGGCCCCGAAAAACGCGTGCGTACGGGTTGGTCAGGAAATCAATGGGCTCTTCCAGTTCCAACAGGTCGCAGCCAATCACCAGCATAAGAACGGCCATCCACGCGGGCCACAGCAGACGTGCAGACGCCATTGGACTATGTCTGCGGCCACCGAAAGTATACATTTTCATAATTCGTATGCCCTTGCAACGTTGTTTGTGATACCGGAAAAAACGCACCCTTACGGTTTCTTCGGGCGCGGTTTCTTTTGGTTCATCACCCACAAGTATAGCAGCATTATTAGAAAATGGCAACGCGGGGCACCGTGCGCGGGACAGAAATAAAGCGGGCCGACTCGCGGCCGACCCGCTCTTGCGTCATGACAGGCCGGTTAAGGCCCATAACGCATGTATGTAATCAGGATACCTTCACGGAGATCCTGCGTCCCTTGGCCTCTTCCGTTTTGGGCAGTCTGACCGTCAACACGCCGTGTTTATAAGTGGCGTCGGCGTTGTCG
>SKQZ01000018.1 GCA_007118765.1 Candidatus Hydrogenedentota bacterium | reverse complement strand
ATCAAGCGGCGGCAATTCACCGAGGTGACGGGCCCCGGCGGCATCTATGGCGCACCCGATGACAAAGCCCCCCTCTGGGCCACGGGCTGGGACAAACGCTCGCTGCTGCTCATGGTCATGAAGGACGGCGAATGGCATCCGTTCCGCATGCCCAAGGCCGATTTATCCTACGACGGCCATCATGGCTGGCACACGGAATGGCCGCGCATTCGCGAGGCGGTTCCCGCTTCGGGCGGCAAAGCGGCGCGGCTTCTCATGAACAAACACGGCGGATTCTTCGATTTTCCCATGCACCTCGCGCCGGAGGACCGGTCGGGATTGCGTCCCATCAGCAACTACCTCAAAATCATCAGCGATGTGGAACACTGGAACGGCGAGCTGGTGTTCGCGTGCAACGACACCTCCGCCTTCGGCAATCCCCTCGCGGGACAAGCGCAATCAAACCTGTGGTTCTCGCAATGGGACGCGCTGCATGCATTGGGCGCGCCCGCGGGCTGGGGCGGCGTATGGATGGAAGATGCCGTGCAGCCGAACGAACCTTCGGTTCCCTTCTTTATCGGCGGCTACGAGCAACGGGTGCTGCACCTGGGCCATGACGAGGGCGAAACGGTGACGTTCCGGCTCGAAGTGGACGCCACCGGCAAGAACGACTGGCAAGACTATGCCGAGGTCGCGGCGCCCGCCGACGGCTACGCCTGTCATGTCATCCCTGCCGACGCCGGCGGGGAATGGATGCGCATACGGGCGGACCGGGAACTGCACCGGGCCACGGCGCACTTTCATTTCGGCCCCTCAAAGGGCGCGGTCACGGATGCGGCGATGTTCGCGCCCTTGGCAAGCGCAGAGGCGGACGAGGCGCACACCCGCGGCATCATGCGGCCCCGCGGCGGCGACTTGGGTACGATGCATTTCCAGGCGCGTCATGTGGACGGCGACACACGGGACATCGGGTATTACGAAATTGATGAGGACATGATACTGCGTGCCAAACCGGACGACACGGACGCAGCGGCCTACCTCAGGAAACACGCCGCCATCGAACCGGGCGGCATGGGACAAGCGCCGGACGACGGCCTGGACATCGAAATGGATGGGGCCTCCGTTATCGTGTTGCAGGGCGACATGCGCTTCCGTCTGCCCATGGGTCACGAACGCTATGGCCTCCCCTGGCCCGGCGGCGATCCGCGACGCGTGCGCGAGGTGGTGACGGAGCGGGCCCTGCTCAATGCTGCGGGTACGTTCTATATGTTGCCGCGCAACAATTCCGGCGGCGTGCGCGCACTGAAGCCCGTGGCGACACACAACAAACGCATCAGCGACTTCTGCTCGTGGCGCGGGCTACTGGTACTCGCCGGCATCAGCGCGGACGCGGCACACGACCATGAACATGTCATCCGCTCGGACGACGGCAAGACCGGCCTGTGGTTCGGCGATTTCGACGACATCTGGAAACTGGGCAAGCCGCGCGGCGTGGGCGGGCCCTGGCGCGACACAGCCGTGGCAGCGGGCGAGGCGAGCGACCCCTACCTCATGACCGGCTACGACCGCAAGCGGCTCGAAATAACCCACAACGCGGACAGCGCCGTGACCTTCGCGTTGGAGATAGACATCTTCGGCGCCATAGACACGCCCGAGACTTGGTTCACCTACGCCAAGCTCACCGTGCCCGCCGGCGAAACCGTCCTCCACGCGTTCCCCGAAGGCTTCGCCGCCCACTGGATCCGCCTGCGCCCGGACACCGATTGCACCGCCACCGCCACCTTCACCTACGAATAACGCCGCACCACGCAACTGCTGGAAACAATACCATGAAACATCCAAGCGTGGAAGGGCGGCGTGAACTCGTGCGGCAATGGGAGGAAACGGATCGCGAACTCCGCCACCTGCGGCGGCAGCCCTTGTGAATCACCACCACCTGCGGCGGCGATTCATCGAATAAAGCCAATATCACAATCGTCTTTGCGAATCGTAGACGCGGTATCCTGCCGCGTAAAAACGGCTCGAAACCGCTTCTACTTTATACCGACCACCACCGTCTTTGCGAGGAGGGCGGTAGCCCGACGCGGCAATCTGGGACATGAGATCGCGTCGCTGCGCTCGCGAGACGATGTAGGGAGATCGCGTCACGTTGTTCGCAATGACGATGCAATGAAGTCGCGTCGCTATGACTTCTGCTGTACGCGCCATAAGATTCGGATACCGAACAACCGTGCCCTGTTGCAATTGCTACGCATGATCCCCGAAATTGCAATACGGCTCCGACCATATATGTATTTGGCGGTCACTCACGGCTGTTCGCCGCCGAAGACCTCTTCTCCGGTCTCCCGGTCAAGGTAAACATTCACCCCGTTTTCAGTGCGCAAGAACTGTAAACGGCCTTCAATCTCCTCATTAGGGACAAAGGTAAAATCATGACTCAACGAATCTTCGAACTCCCATCCTGGGGGTACGGCCAGATTCATCGTCTTACTGGAAAAATGCACCCCATAGGCGGTTCTCGGTCCTTCAAATAACCAGCAGGCAGAGACTTTGCCCCCGGATTCCCCATGGGAAATCTTCGCAAACTCTAACCAATCACATTCTGTTAACGGACCGACTTGCTGATCAACAACAGCGATGTCTTGGGCCTTGTTGTCGGCGAGGAAAATCAAGCCATGCTCCGTCAGCCGGTTGATGAACACCTCCGTTTCCCATGGCATCATGAACCCGATACGGGCAAGATCATCGTCGTAACACAGGGTTACATTCGGCGCGTCCTCAACATACGCAGACCATCCGCCACGATATTTCGCATTGATTGCGTCGCGTCGCACGACCACAGAAATAGCCTCAACAAGCACAGCCATAGCCTCCTCCTTTCCAGTTCCATTGCAGAGCATTCGTATTGGATCATGTCGCCATTCTTAATCTGCTAACTTCCATGCTACACCATGTAATTACAGAATAACACAAATGATTGTTACGTTACTATGCCTTTTCAGCGTGTCGCTACCGTTGGAGAGCAATATCTTGAGCGACAAGGAGGGCGGGAAACACAGGCCACGACGCATAACGGTGTGACTTTTGCAAGCGTATCATCCTGTCTTGTAAGATGGGATCGGGCACTGCTCCAAAGATAATCTACGGCTAGCCCGGATATTTCACCAAGTTTCGTCGTGAGCCGGTGAAGATTGCGCCAGAGCAGGTGCTTTGCGTAGGCCGCCGGCTGACAGCGTGTTAGTACACGTCGAAGTCGGCGGGCAAGTAAAGCGCCTGATATGGTGTTAGATTCGCAGGCGCAACCCCGCCACGGCGGGGTGAAATATGCGGGCTAGCCTGAATACAAATCCGAAAGGGACGCTGATGGTTGCTTTTTATTTCCGTGGTGTTTGCCGCACAGGTGTGTTGCCCAAAAGGCGGTGGTGTCTGGGGTATTTTTGCATGGCCTTTGTTGTTTTCATTGCCTTTGGATTGTCGGCGGTCGGTGGTGAATCCTTTTCCATTGATGCGGCTTTTCCCGGCGGTAACATCCTTGTTGAGCGGATAGACGGTGATACCGTTCATCTTCGCCCGGATCTGCGTGATACGGAGGGATGGTGGTTCTACTGGAATTTCAGGGTAGCGGATGTTCCGGCGGGAAAAACGTTGACCTTTGATTTTGGACGGCCCAATCCCATCGGGGTGCGTGGCCCGGCGGTAAGCACGGACGGCGGCGCGTCCTGGTGCTGGCTTGGCGCGGACCATGTTGTTGACGCGTCTTTCACGTATACCTTTGACGGCCCGACCTCGGAAGCGTGGTTTGCCTTTGCCGTTCCCTACGTGGAATCGGATCTGTGCGCGTTCCTGCAGGCCCACGATGCATCCGCCGCCCTTGAGGCGGACGTGCTTTGCAAGAGCCTGGCCGGACGGGAAGTGGAATTGTTGCGTGCGGGCTGTTTGACTGGCAACCCGAAGCATCGGGTCTTACTCACCGCCCGGCACCATGCCTGTGAAAGCATGGCCAGTTTTGTGTTGGAAGGCATTCTGGACGCGGTTCTTGCCGATGACCCGGTGGGCGCGTGGTTTCAGGAGCATGTGGAAGTGCTCGCGATACCGTTTATGGACAAGGACGGCGTGGAGCAGGGCGATCAGGGCAAAAACCGACGGCCCCGCGATCACAATCGGGACTATGTTGGCGAGAGCATTTATCCCGAGGTGGCGGCGTTGCGGACTCTTGTGCCAGAATGGTCGGACGGACTGCTGCGCATCGCCCTCGACCTGCATTGTCCTTACATCCGGGGAGACTATAACGAACACATTTATATTGTGGGCAGCGCTGATTCAGCGATCTGGGAGAGTCAGCAGGCCTTTGGCGCACTCTTGGAAGAAGTGAACGACGGCCCCCTCCCCTACCGTGCGTCGGACAACCTGCCCCACGGCGTAGCCTGGAACACTGCGTCCAATTTGGACGGGGGGCTCAGTTTCGGACGCTGGGCGGGAGGCATCCCGGGGATATGGTTTTCGGGTACGCTTGAGATTCCCTATGCCAATGTTCACGGCGTACCGGTGACTGCGGAAAGCGCCCGCGCCTTTGGCCGTTCCCTCGCGGAAGCAATCAAAACGTATCTCGCAGACGAATCACAGCCCCGGGCAAAGGATAAGCGTTAACAGCCGCCAATCACCCCCGAATGTTTTGCATAGGATTTCCCCTCGCGCAACAATAGGGCAAGCACGGCATAAAACATGGCGTAATAGGTGCGGTTAATGATGCTGCGGGGGCTGCCATTTCCAGCCTCAAGGCATAACGCGTCTTCTATGGCCTTGTTCGCTTGTTCCACGCGGTACTTGATCAGGATTGCGACAGCCTCATCCTGATTCATACCGGCACTCCTTCGGTCCGCACCGCTTCGGCCAAGGGAGCGTAGTACTCCGGACCATTTTCCCATTCGTCACGGGCAAACAGGATAGCCGTTACGACAATACCTGCATCAAAGCCTGCCTGCCAAGTACATTCCGAGACAGCATGCCGTACCTCGCGGTTTATGGGCTGGTCTACAATCACCAGGACATCCATATCGGACTCGGCATCCGCATCACCCCGCGCTCGCGAACCAAATAGGATAATTTGGTGTACGTTTACACGCTCTTGGAGCATCTGCTTTAATTGTTGCAGCACTTTTTTATCTAATGCGTTCATACCCCCTCTTGCGTGGATATAATCCCGCGTTAACGAGTCAGACGGAATATCCCGGTTGCTTGTTACAAATGTCGTGTCTTTAGTCTACCATACCCGCATCGGAGATGACCATTCATAAGCGCAAGATTGCACCCTGCCGGTTTCACCGTGTGCAGTTATGTGCCTGTATCTCCTGTTGTTATTTGTGCGTCGCCCATCGGGTTAGGCCAGATGGCCGTATTTTGCCGCGTGAAAGGACGCAAAATACGATGTCAGTCCCGTTCAACGGCATTATCAGGATACACGTGTTCTCGTAGACACACGCCCACTTTACAGTACAAGCAACCTTATTTCAGCGATATCGTTTCTATGGTTTCCCGGGGCGCACATCACCGCCTACGAAGAAGAACAAGGACAAAAATGAGAGTAGAAGCAGAAGAATACCGCCATCGCTGGGGTCAAAACCACGGCAGCATTGCTCAACGGGTTCATCATCGTCGTCTTCAGGTTCGCCTTCAACATCATCAAGGTCGGGGCAGTCAATAATTTGCCCGCGTATTTCGCCTGTTGTGTGGGCGCGGCTGGTAATGACGATATAGTGTGGGGAATCAACCAGCGTCATGTAGTCCTCAAAAGACAGGGACACCACTATCGGGCTTGTAGCATCACCCAAATCGAATATTGCGGGTCCGTTGGCGCCGGATGCTCCACTGTGAATAAAGGCTTCGGTTGCCGTGGTCACCGTGTGCGTGATGGTCAGCATCACATCGTCTTCGCGAAGATCAAACTGGGCATTGCCGGTGGCGTTTGAGTCTGTTGGCGGCACCACTTGGCTGCTATTCAAGACGGTGCGACACAAAAAGGTCACAAGAGGAGGTTCGCCTTCTGGTTCGCCTTCGGGTTCGCCCTCGGGTTCGCCTTCAGGTTCGCCTTCTGGTTCGCCTTCTGGTTCGCCTTCTGGTTCGCCTTCT
>SKQZ01000203.1 GCA_007118765.1 Candidatus Hydrogenedentota bacterium | reverse complement strand
CGTGAGCCTGTGAAGATTGCGCCAGAGCAGGTGTTTTGCCCAGGCCGCCGGCTGACAGCGTGTTAGTACACGTCGAAGTCGGCGGGCAAGCAAAGTGCCTGATATGGTGTAAGATTCGCAGGCGCAACAGAAATCTTGTGAAATATGCGGGTTAGGCGGACGAACTTACACAGCAGTGTACACGACCGCTCCTTCAACCGTGGTCTTCTGGGCCTCCCCTTTTTGTTGCAGGTGTATCAGGTGGGCCATCGCCTCACCAACGGCAAACCACTGTTGCATAATCGGGAACTGTTCCCACGAATCGGCTGCAATATCCCATGTCATGCGAGCGGCGGTTTCATACGCTGTTACAGGGCCTGTCTTCAGAATGCCCGCGACCTCCTGCTCCCGTTCGCGATGGTGCGCCTTCAATTCCCGGATGCGGCGCTGTAAATCTCGGATTGCGCGCCGGTGTCCCGGCAGTGTCATCGTCACATCCAGATCATATATCTTGTCCAGACTCGCCATGTACAACGCCAGCATGTCCGTATCGTCCAGCATGCCGGATATGTTCGGGGTAATGTCGCCCAGCACATGGTCTCCCGAAAACAGCAGCCGCTGGTCGGGTTCGTAAAGACACAAATGTCCCGGGCTGTGTCCGGGGGTTTCAATGCACCGGAACCGGTAATCGCCCACGGTCAACACATCCCCATCGCGCAGCACGGTAAACTCCGGGTACTGCAACGGGCCGTATTTGATGCCCGGATGGGATTGCAGCGCATGTGCAAGGCGATCGTCGGGAAAGCCGCAGGTCCGGGCGCGCCGGAGCATGCCCGCAATAAAGTCCGCCGCCTTGAATCGACGTGTCCAGCGTGCCTCGGGCTCGTTGAAATACACACGAGACGTGTCGGTGGCAAAGGCGCTTGTCAGCCCCAAGTGATCCGCGTGGAAATGGGTGATGAAGAAATCCGTGCGTGTTCGGTCCACCGCCAACGCCGCAAGCCCCTTTTCCAGAACCTCGCGGCATTCAGGCTGATTCATGCCGGTGTCCACCACCAGGTTGCGCTCGTCAGACAAAACCACATACGCGTTGATAGCGCGCAACGGGTTGTTCGGCAAGGGCGCTTCAATGCGAAACAAATTGGGAAGTACATTTTCCGGCATGGCACACAGGAACTTTCTTTCTAAGTAGGGGCAGACCTATGTGTCTGCCCTATGTGTCTGCCCCGCAGACCTACGTGTCTACCCACAACAACAACCGCACCATCATAACAAATGCCCCCTGACAAGACGAAAAAAGGCAGCGTGTGTGTCCGTTTTTCGAGTATAAGGACAACTAATGGGGTTGTGAGCCGGTGCCTTGATGTTCTATAATATCGCTCTTTCCTTAATGGCGTCCACGTCGGTTGGTTACAAGTGCAAAACCTATTGAGGCAGCATGACAAAAAAGAACGATATCGATAGGGACAGACCCGCAAGTCTGGCCCAAATAGCGGAAGGTCTTTCCTTTGATGATGTGCTCCTGCAACCGGCGCATTCCAAATGGGCCCCGCGGGATGTGGACTTGAGCACCCGTCTGACACGCACGCTATCGTTGAATATGCCGTTGATCAGCGCCGCCATGGACACAGTGACGGAGTCGCGACTGGCAATTGCCATTGCGCAGGAGGGCGGCATCGGCATTATTCATAAGAACCTGACGGTGGAAGAGCAGGCGGAGGAGGTGGACCGGGTGAAACGTTCACAGGCGGGGATCATCACCCACCCCTTCACCTTGACGCCGGACCAGAAACTGCGGGACGCCGAATCGCTGATGGCGCGTTACCATATCTCGGGCGTGCCCATCACGGACGAATCCGGTTTCTTGCTTGGCATTCTCACCAACCGTGACCTGCGCTTTGAAGAGAACCTGGACGTGCCTGTCAGCACGATTATGACGCCCCGCGAGCGATTGGTCACCGTGCCGCCGGGTACCAGCATGGAAGAGGCGAAGCGGTTGTTGCACAAACATCGCATCGAAAAACTGCCCATCGTTGACGAGCGCGACAAGCTAATCGGCCTGTTGACGATCAAGGATATTATGAAGGCGCGCGACTTTCCGGCGCGCAGCACGGATGATATGGGCCGGTTGCGCGTGGGCGCAGCACTGGGCGTGGGCGCCGGCGAACTGGAACGGGCCGACGCCTTGTTGTCGGCGGGCGCCGATGTGCTGGTCGTGGATTCAGCACATGGCCACGGCGCACAAGTTATTGACATGGTGCGCCAACTCAAGAAGACATTCCCGGAAGCCCAGGTAATCGCCGGCAACGTGGCTACGGCGTCAGGTGCACGCCACCTCATTGAGGCGGGCGCCGATGCCATCAAAGTGGGCGTGGGGCCGGGCGCCATTTGCACCACGCGCGTCATCGCGGGGGTGGGCGTGCCGCAATTAACCGCCATCCTCAACGCCGCGTCGGTATGTCATGAGGCCGAGGTGCCGGTAATTGCCGATGGCGGCATCAAGTATTCCGGCGACATCGCCAAAGCGGTGGCGGCAGGCGCTTCCTCCGTGATGATAGGCAGCTTGTTTGCCGGCACCGAAGAAAGCCCCGGGGAAAAAGTGTTGTACGAAGGACGTACATACAAACTGGTGCGCGGCATGGGCTCCATCAAGGCCATGCAGCGCGGCAGCCGCACGCGATACATGCAATTCGAGACGGAGGCGGCCAAACTGGTGCCCGAAGGCATTGAGGGACGCGTGCCCTATCGAGGCAATTTGTCAGGTTTTGTTTATCAGCTGATGGGCGGTTTGCGCGCAGCCATGGGCTACTGCGGTTGTCCTGACATTGCGACCATGCAACGGCAGGCGCGTTTTGTCCGTATGACGGCGGCAGGCTTGCGTGAAAGCCACCCCCATGACGTCACCATTATTGAAGACGCTCCCAACTACCAAATCCCCGGATAAGCGTCGCGGAAGGAATTTCTCATGCAGGGTATTCGCGATCCCATTGTGGTGCTGGACTTCGGCGCACAATACAGCAAACTGATTGCCCGGCGCGTACGCGAATTGAACGCCTACAGCGTCATTACACCCTATAACATCACGGTGCAGGAGCTGCGCGAAATGGCGCCCGCCGGTATTATCCTGAGCGGCGGGCCGTCCAGCGTACATCAGCCGGGTGCGCCACAACCGGACCCCGAAATCTTCGCGCTCGGCGTTCCCGTATTGGGGATATGTTATGGCGCACAGTTGTTGGCCCATTGTCTGGGCGGGCGCGTGGCCCGGGCCGACAAACGGGAATATGGCATTGCCCATCTTGCGCATGAGGGCGACACGCCGCTATTTGAGGCCGTGAATTCGCCAACGCCGGTGTGGATGAGCCACGGCGACCGGATTGAGGCGCTGCCGACGGGGTTTGCCGCCGCCGGACATACGGAAAACTCCCCCTATGCTGCCGTGGCCGATCCGGCACGGCATTTCTACGGCGTACAGTTTCACCCGGAAGTGGTGCATACGCCGGAAGGCATGCGCTTGTTTCAAAACTTTGTGCACACCATTTGCGGTTGTGACGCCTCTTGGAATATGGAATCCTTCAGCGAGGACGCAATCGAAGAGATTAAAACGCGCGTAGGCAGCCGCAAGGTGTTATGCGCGTTGAGTGGCGGCGTGGATTCCAGCGTGGCGGCGGCGCTCATCCATCGGGCTGTCGGCGACCAGCTCACCTGTGTGTTTGTTAATAACGGGCTGTTGCGCAAAGGGGAACCGGATTTGGTGCAGCGCGTTTTTTCTGACAATTTTCATGTGAATCTGGTCTATGTGGATGCCGAAAAGCGTTTTTTGGATGCCTTGGCGGGCGTGTCAGACCCCGAACGCAAGCGCAAAATCATTGGCGCGGTCTTTATTGATGTATTCGAGGAGGAAGCGCATAAATTGGGACATCTCGATTTTCTCGCACAAGGCACCCTCTACCCCGATGTTATCGAAAGCGTGTCTCCCTCAGGCGGCCCGTCGGCCACCATCAAGAGTCATCATAACGTGGGTGGACTGCCGGAAAAAATGAATATGGCCCTGCTGGAACCGCTGCGCGAGCTGTTTAAGGATGAAGTGCGCGCCCTAGGACGGGAACTCGGACTGCCGGACGAGATTGTGGGCCGTCATCCGTTCCCCGGGCCGGGATTGGGTGTGCGCTGTGTTGGCGAAATCACCCGTGAGCGCCTGGACACGCTCCGAGACGCCGACGCCATCTTCATTGAAGAAATACGGGCAGCGGGACTTTATGACGATATTTGGCAGGCCTTGGTTTGTCTGTTGCCCGTCAAAAGCGTGGGCGTACAGGGCGATGAGCGCTCTTATGAAGAAGTGTGCAGTCTGCGTGCGGTCAATTCCACCGACGCCATGACGGCGGATTGGTACCGATTCCCGCCGGAATTATTGCAACGTGTTTCCAACCGCATCTGCAACGAGGTGGCCCACATCAACCGTGTGCTCTATGACATTACCTCAAAACCGCCGGGAACTATTGAGTGGGAATGAGGGATATGTAGTAAAAGCGCTTGCACCGGGCGCCGGCATGGCTTGCGCACATGTTCCGTTATGGAGCATGTCCGGGCAATTTCTATTGACAAGTTTGTCGGGGCTATGCTATAGTACGACCTATCTTGGGACGGGATACGACTGAGATGTTCAGACAGCAGGGGTGCATATAAGAGTCCGCCGAGAGCGGAGGAAGCAAGCGAATCACCAGGAGACTGGCTTGATTATGAAAAAATGGACGGTGATGTTGATCCCGCAAGGCCAGAGCGGAAGCAGATCGTTAACGGTGTCGGATCTACACTTTTGGTCTGTTTGCGGGGTCATTATTCTATTGGCATTCAGCTCGGCGTTTTTCTATCAGCGTCATCAGGCCATGGCACAGCGTGCGGAAATGCTGCGTCAGGCCAATCGCATGCTGGAGTTGGAAAACGCGGCGGCAACACCCGCACCTGCGACAGGGAGCGGCATGAGCCGCGACGAAGCACGGCAGTTGGAAGCGCGCCTGCGCGCTGAATACGAAGCGAGCATCGCGGCTATTACAACAGAGCTGAGCGACCTGTACGAGATGGAAACCCGTGCCCGCGAAATCACGGGCCTTGCGCCGCGCACGGCGCCTTCCTTTGACAACAACGGCGTCAATGGCGATGGGCGTGGCGGCGGTCCCGCACGGACAGGGCCTTTTGCCTATGTGGGTCAGCGCGAGGCGATGCACCCGGCCTATGTGATATACGGCATGGCCCGCCCGTCCGCCGATCTCATTGTGGAAGAGATACGGTTGCGTTCGCGCAGCCTTGGCGACCTCGTGGTTGACATGGAAGCGCAAATAGACCGTATTGAGCGGATGCCTGCGGGATGGCCGCTCGCACGAGGCCGCGGACGCATTTCCTCCGCCTTTGGGTATCGTCGCGACCCCTTCAATCGCCGCGTACGCCATCATGACGGCGCCGATATTTCCGCCAGACATGGCACCGTGGTGCGTGCCACGGCCAAAGGCGTGGTGCGTGCGGCTGAGTACAAGAGTTACTTGGGCAATACCATAGAAATTGATCATGGCAATGGCATCCGAACGGTGTATGCGCATCTTTCGGCAATGGATGTGCGCCCCGGCCAAGCGGTGGGGCGCGGCGATTCCATCGGTCGCGTGGGTTCCACCGGCAGAAGCACGGGACCCCACCTCCATTATGAAGTACATGTAAACGGGCGCCCGGTGGACCCCGCCAAATACCTTTCGGACTAACTATGCTAGACTCACGCAAATCAAAAACGTACAACGAAAACAAAGTCGTCACCATGATTGGACCGGGCACGCTTCTCACCGGCGAAATCAAATGCAAAGGCACCATTCGCATTGAAGGGGCCGTTGATGGCACGGTAAAAAGCGAAGACAGTATCGTGGTGCTGGAATCAGGACGCATAAAAGGCAACCTGGCCGCCGGGCAAGTGATTATCAGCGGCGAGGTGAAGGGCGATGTGAAGGCGGTGGACCGTATTGAGATTGCCGCCCGCGGCAAAGTAGTGGGCGACATTGCCGCACCGCGCATCAGTATTCACGAAGGGGTATTGTTCGAAGGGCAATGCACAATGAACGTGGACGGGGCGCGCGCCCGCACGGACAAAGAGAAGGCGCCCCAGGCCTAGCCCGAATACTTAGCCCGGCCATGGCGACGTTGCGGCAGCACAGCCGAACAAGAACAGCAGGAACAGGAACAACAGTATCAGGCAGCCGCACCCGCCACAACCGCCGCAACCGTTTTCTTGTTTCTTGATCACCACTTTCTTGGTAACATAAACCGGCGTTTGCGTGATAACTTTTTCCCGCGAAGATGTTGACGTTCGCCGCGTTGAGCCTGTAGACACCTCGCCGAACAAGTCTTCCGATTCCACATCCGTAGCAGGCGGCACGGCCTCCGCATTGATGTCAATCACATTGTCCGACGGAAACCGTGCGCGTGGCGTGCCTTCGTCGGCGCGAAACACCGCCTTGCAGTCGGGGCACTGCACGCGAAGCGCCATGCGCATCCGTTCCACTTCCAGTTCCATCCCGCACCGGGGACACTGCAAATCCATATTGCTTTCCTCCAACAGTCAGCCGTTTGCCCGCACGGCGTCTGTGAGGCGACTCTACTCAATAGAAACATCAAACCGCACGTCGTCTTCGTATAACCTGTTGTCCACGTCAAAGCGCAATAGGGCGGGCCGTTCGGCCGTAACAACTTCGCCGAAATCCAGCGCAAACAACGCTCCATAGCCTGCAAACGGCAGCGGAGCGTCATCGCTGTAAAAATACAGCCATTTGCCGTATCCGTCCGCTGTTGTTTCCAACTCCCATGTGCCCAGCAGCCCGCCGTCCGCCGCTTCATACACGTATATGTGAAAGGGGTGCGTCGTTTCGACGTACACGCGCAGGTCATGCACAAACCTCGGGATATAATCGGCGCCGAACTGTACCCGGCTTCGCAGTCCGTCATCGTGATGCACCGCTCTGATGCTGCCGCGCACCGTGTCGCCTTCATACGTAGCGGGGTTGTATCTGCGGGGGGCCTCAAAGAAGACACTGTTGGACGCCAGATCAAGTTGAAAGGCAGGTTGAAACTGCTTGTCCTGCCGCTTGAGTGTTGCCCACCGCAAACGGTACTGTCCGTCAAGGTTACGCACCAAGTATTGTATAAAAGGCGCAATCTCATCGCGATCATCCCGGTAGGAGAAATACATGCCCCCGGTCTGTCCGCTCAGCGGCAACAACACCGCAAGGTCGGGTTCGTCGCCGATGCCCACCGCGTGTATATTGACGAACAAACGCCGCGCACGCCGCGTCACGTCTTCCAGCGACGCCTCGCTCGACGTATCATAGCCGTCCGTAAGAACAACGACGTGCCGGCTTTCGCGCAACGGGTTGCCGTCGTCAAATTTATCCAGGGAAGCCATTAACGCATCAAACAGGATGGCGCCCGAAGCAAAGCCGCCGACATGGCGTCGTTGCGTTTCCTCCAACAGCTGCCGTATGGCGGGGTGGTCGTCTGTGAAGTCTGTAATGATGTCGGGCGGCCGGTCTTCCCGCCTGAACGCGGTAAGGCCCACATGCGTTCCCGGCGGCAACATGTTTACTATGGCATTGCGCGCGGCATCTTCCATGCTCTGCAAGGCGCCCAGAGTTTCCTGCATGGTCAGCGAAAAATCAAGCGCCAAGTCCATGTACAATTGGCGCGGCGGCGCACGACGCAGCGCCAGGCCGGTCTCGTTGGCACGCATGGGTTCGTCGTCTTCAAAGGCCGTTACATCAAATTGCCCGGGCTCGGCAATAACGGGCACGTTGTCCGCGTCTCGCAGACCAAACACAAAATCAAGCAGGTACGGCTTGTCATATAGCGCCACCGGACGCTCAATGTTCAGGCCCGCAGGACGCCCGTCCTCCTCCATGCGCACATGTACCGTGACCGTGCGCGGTCGGGTGGCGAGGGCTTGAAGCGTAATATGACCCGTATGCTCGCCCTCGTCCAACAGACGCCTGTTAATGCGCACCACGATGGCACGCTTGTCGTATCCGGCATCGTCAACCCAGAAACTGTCCACCATATCGGGACGCACCTGTATCCATTCCACGTCGGCCTCGGCGCTGATTCGCATGATCGGAATGCGGGAATAGGTGTTCCACACATACAACGGGAACGGTGTCTCGTTCAGGCCAAAATCAATGACCGTGTTCGATACGCCCATGCGGTCAGGGCGTATGTCGCATCCGGCCAATGTAACCAGCATAACAATGCCGACGAGCACTGCCACCCATTGCCGTCCTTTGCCGTTGTACACCGTCATCTGAGGCAAATCTCCCTCTTTCGCGTTATTCATTCCACCTCTTCTTCAATGATATACAACGGCTTGCGTTGCGTTTCGATATAGATGCGTCCGACATATTCACACATAAGGCCGGTGGCAAAGAGCTGCACTCCCGCCATAAAGAAAAAGATGGCGACAACCGTTTCCAGCATGAGGATATTGCCATGCATCAGCCGGTAATACAATACGCGGCCACTCATGGCAAAACCGGCGAAGGAAAACAGGATGCCCAGAGCACTGATGGCCTGCAACGGCATAATGGTGATGGTGGTTATGAGGGTAAAAGCGGTTTGAAACAGTTTGAACAGGCCATACTTGCTTTTGCCGTGTGAACGGGGCCGATGGCGCACGGGAACCTCGGCTATTCTGCCGCCGAGCATTGCCGCATCCACCGGCAGATAGCGACAGCGATGGGTAAACTCTTTCATGCGATCTATCATGGCCCGCCGAAACCCTTTCAGCGAGCAGCCGTGGTCATGAAGGGGGCATCCGGTAATATATGCGATGTATTTGTTCAGCATCCGCGACATAACGTGGCGGAACAGGTTGTCTTTGCGATTGGTGCGCCAGCCGCTCACCATGTCATACCCTTCACGCAGCTTCTCGTACAGCAGCGGGATGTCTTCGGGGAACATCTGTAAATCGGCATCCATCATCATCGCATATCGGCCTTTGGACAGGGTTAGACCGGCATAGATGGCCGCGCTCTGTCCGAAATTGCGTGACAGCCGCACTACACGCCATCGCGGATCCTGTGCGCGGAGTTCGCTCAGCAGCGTCTGCGACTGGTCGCGACTGCCATCATCCACGGCCACGACCTCATAGGAAAGCTCCAACGATTTCATGGTCTCGGTGATGCGTTCGTATAATTCGTGCAGCGCTTCTTCTTCATTGTAAATCGCCAGCACAATGGATAATTCGGGCGTTTCAGCGCACATGCGTCCTATTCCTTGACAAGGTTGACTGCAATCTTGTTCCAGTATAACGGAACAACCGGTCTATTATATAACGATGCGCCGGCACAGGCCACAACGCGCTATGGCAACAGCATTTCGTTCTGAACCATTTGCGCCATTGTTTGACGCTTCCGAATAAGATGGGGATGCCCGTCGGTGTCCAACAACACTTCCGGGGATTCCGGAAAACTGTTGTAGTTTTTGGTGGCCATGGCCGAACAATACGCACCCGCCCCGCCAATCACCAGTATGTCGCCGATTTCCGCACGCGGCAACGCACGGGGCTTCAACCCTTCCGGATTGCCCGGTTCCGGCGACAGCAGGTCGCTGCTTTCGCAACAGTGCCCGGCCACCAGATATGGAATGCTGTTATTGTCACGGGGCGTGGCGGGGAATAGCGTGATCGGATGCTGGGCGCCGTAGAGGGGCGGCCGCAAAATATCGGTCATGCCCGTGTCTGTCTTGATAAACTGATAACCGCCGGCGCCGGTATCCACCAAGTCGGTCACCGAACACAACAGCGCGCCCGCATTTGCCGTGAGCAACGCGCCCGGCTCCAATTCAAGGTGCAGTTCACGACGATGCTCCCGGGCAAACTCTTCAAAAGCAGGCTGGAGCCGCGCACCAATAACGGCAAGGTCCGCGCCGATTTCGTCTTCCATGCGCGCCGGTTTGAAACCGCCGCCCAGACTCAACCGCGTTACCTCCGGCAACTTCGCCGCCGCCGACAACGCCAGGGCGGCACAATGGAGCCACACTTCCGGGTCCGCGCCGGAACCGATGTGGGTATGCATCCCGGTGATCCGCACACCATGTTGTTGGGCCAATTGCCGCGCATCTTCGAGATACGCATGCCAAATGCCAAAACTGGACGACGGACCGCCCACATTAGTGCGGTTGCTGTGTCCCGAACCGAGACCGGGGTTTATGCGCAGCGATACTTCCGCACCGGGAAACATCGTGCCGTAAACATCCAGCTGGCGCAAAGAACACGCATTAAACAAGCAACCGCGCCCCACCAATTCACCAAGATTGGGCGGCAACTCCTGTGCCGTAATTTGGATGTGCTCCGGCGCTATGCCCGCGAGCATTGCACGTTCCGCTTCAAAACCGCTGCTCCCGTCCAAATGCAGTCCCGCACGATAAAACACCTGTAAAATCGCCGCCGTCGGCAAGGCTTTCATGGCGAAACGAACTGTAAGCCCAAAAGCATTCGGAAACGCAAGCGCATCGCGCGCCGCCGCTTCGAGCAGTTTCTGGTCGTACACAAACACAGGGGTGCCGAAAGCCTCACGTATTGAAAAGGCTTGTTCCGGCGATAAGAATAACGGGGAAGCCATTTTGAAAAACTCCTGCATGGTTTTTACCGAATTTGAGAACGAAAGCCTATCATGTTCGACCGTCACATTTCATCCGGTGGGTTCCTTCAATGGATGTCGTGTTTGTCCCCCCATGTTCCAAACGCTTCACTTTTTGCCATATATTGTGGTATATTATCTCACAGAACACTACATGATGTGAATAAGGCGATGTAAACCTGCAATATGGCCACCAAGACAGCTTGGTGGCATGGAGCCCTGATAGCGTGCACGTGACCAACATATACGAAAATGCCCTGTCATGGCGAACCCTGTGGCGGGTGACTTGGGTGCTGCTGTGTGTGCTGATGGTGTTTACGTCCACAACAGGGTGCGCCAGAACCCGGCGGCGGGTGCGCTCCGCGCTGCCCTCGGTGCTGCCGTCAAGTGCGCCGCCCGCGCAGGAACCTGCGCCGGAAACAACGCCCGCCATGTGGCCGGTGGAACATCCGGCGTTGCGCATCACGTCACCGTATGGCGCGTCCCGGGGCGGCCGTCTGCACAAGGGCATTGACATGGCCGTGCCACAAGGCACCCCGGTGATGGCCACTGCCTCGGGACAGACAGCCTTCTCCGGTTGGCAGGGCGGCTACGGAAACATTATAATTATATGTCACGGCAATGGCTACGAGACGGCCTACGCACATCTGCAGCGCCGCTTCATGAGTAACGGCGAACGGGTGCGCCGCGGCCAAACCATCGGACTTGTCGGCGCCACAGGCAACGCCACCGGGCCGCATCTGCATTATGAGGTGCGCCGCCAAAGCGTGCCGGTGAACCCGGAGCCGTGGTTGCCCTGACGGCGTTCACCTGTGCATTTGCTTTTGGGCAAAGCGCTCAATAACGCGCCCCCGGCAAGATGGCGTCACGTGAACACCGGGGTGCATGTCGCGCTGTCCGTGTCTGTTGCCGGCAACACGGTCCCCGGGGATGCATCAGACACAAGGGTATGGCCCCACGGTTACCTCATGGCAAACAGGACAGGAAGGCGTTATGCGGTTTACGCTTGTTCATACGGCCCATGATTGTGCGGCACGCGCAGGTGTGTTGGAGCTGACACACGGTGTGGCGCCAACCCCCGTGTTTATGCCGGTAGGCACGCAAGCCTCGGTCAAATCATTGGACAGCATGGATTTGGCCGCACTGGATGCCGCCATCATCCTGTGCAACACCTTTCATCTCTTTTTGCGGCCCGGCCCGGAAACGATAGCGGCGCTGGGCGGCATACATGCCTTTATGCAATGGCCCCGCCCGGTGCTGACGGACTCCGGCGGATTTCAAATATTCAGTCTGGCCGCACTCAGCAAAGTCAGCGAGAAGGGCGTGGCGTTCCAAAGTCCGTTGGACGGTTCGCGTCACTTGTTCACCCCGGAAAACGTTATTGATATACAGCGGGCCATTGGCGCGGACATCATCATGTGTCTGGACGAGTGTACCGAGTATCCCGCCGACTTCAACCGTGCGGCGGCATCCATGGCCATGACCGAACGTTGGGCGCGCCGATGCAAGGCGCGCTGGGAAGACAACAATCCGCATGATCAGGCTCTGTTCGGCATTGTGCAGGGCGGCGCACATGAAACGCTGCGCCGTGAAAGCGCCGCCGGGCTGGCCGCGCTTGATTTTCCCGGCTATGCCGTGGGCGGCGTCAGCGTGGGCGAAAGTCGCGAAGAAATGGCGGCCGCCACGCGCTGGGCAACAGACAGCCTGCCAACGACAAAACCCCGCTACCTGATGGGGGTGGGCACGCCGGAGGATATGTTGACCGGTATCGAACACGGCATTGATATGTTTGATTGCGTGATGCCCACCCGCAACGCGCGCCACGGGAATCTGTTTACGAGCACCGGACGGCTGAACATCAAAAACGCGCGCTTTGCCCGTGATGATACGCCGTTGGACGCCACATGCGGGTGTCCGGTGTGCCGCGTATATTCCCGCGCCTATCTCAGCCACCTGTTTCGCGCGGGCGAACTGACGGCGTTGCGGCTCAATACTTTACATAACCTTTTCTTTATGATACAATTGGCAGTTCAAGCGCGCGAAGCGATTTGCAACAATCGCTATGTAGCGTTCAAGCGGGCCTTTCTACAAGCCTATAACCAGCCAGACGAAACAAACGAGTGTTAGCGTAGGGGTTCATGCTTGTAACAGATTGGCAATCCACGAACTACATCAAGAGGAGATAGTATTGTGTGGCTTTTTTTAATTGCGCAGGCACAGGTATTCGCACAGGAAACGGCGCCGGCCGCCGATCAGCCGGCCACGAATCCCTTTGCCAGCATGCTGCCAATGATTATTGCTTTTTTTGCGATCATGTATTTTTTGATGATTCGCCCCCAGCAAAAACGAGAGCGCGAACGACAGGCCATGCTGTCTTCCCTGTCAAAGGGCGATAACGTCGTTACCACCGGCGGCGTATGCGGCAATGTGGTTGGCCTGTCCGAAGACCGTGTCGTGTTGCGGGTGGATGATGATGTAACAATGGAGTTTGTTCGGGGCGCTGTGGCACAGGTGCTGCCGAAGGAAGACAAAAACAAATAACCGCTGCGTTTCGACAGCGCAGCGACAACAAGCACACCCCGCAGTTGCGGGCAGGTGGAGAGACGCATGTCCAAGCATATATACAGAACGTTGCTGATTTGGGCCGTAATCGTTGTGGCCATAATTCATGTGTATCCAACAGTCGGATGGATGATGCTTTCCGATGAGAGCCGTCAAGAACGGCTGGAAAGATGGCAGCAGGAAGATGACGAACTTGCCCGGAGGCGTTTGGGGCTGACGGAGCAAGTGCTTGTCGCCACGCGCCGGTGGGCACAGTTTGACCGTGACAGGGTGATTAACCTTGGATTGGACCTGCAAGGCGGCATCCACATGGTCATCGGCTTCGACATTAACGACATGGATGAGGAAACCCTGGCGGAATACCGGGAACACAATTATACCGACGCCGATATTGAGAGCGAAGTACAGCAGGTCGTGTTGCAGCAAATCACGCGCCGCATCAATGAGTTTGAGGCGAAAGAGCCGATCATACAGGCGCTGGGCTCCAATCAGGTGCAGGTACAATTGCCGGGCGAACAAGATTTGCAACGCGCCAAAAACCTTATCACCCGAACAGCACAGATGAACTTCCATCTGGTGGCCGGGCCCGATGAGGCACGCGAAGTGTTTGAGGTGGTGCGCGACGCTTTTCCGGAAGAGTTTCTGCCTTTTGTCCAGGTCTCTTCGTTGCGACCGGATATGTTGACGGTCGCCCCCGAAAACTACGAGCGCGTGCGCCGCGTCATTAACCGGGCCAAAGAAGCGGACATTATACCCGAGGACAAGATCATTGTATTCAGTCAGCCGCCCAAACCGTACGAACCGCGCCAAGAGTATCAGCTGTACGTGCTTGAACGGCGGCCATTGGTCAGTGGCGGCGGCCTTACCTCGGCAACGGCGTTGCCAGACCAAACCAATCCGCCGTACTGGCAGATTCTCTTTAATTTCAGTGCCGCCGCCGCCGCTGATTTTGCCGATGCCACCGGCGATAATATCGGCCGTGCCATGGCAATTGTGCTGGATGACGTGGTCGTTTCCGCGCCCACCATTCGCGACCGTATCGCAGGGGGACGCGGCCAGATTACCGGCAATTTCGAACCGGAAGAAGCCAACGACCTGGGCATCGCGTTAAACTCAGGCTCCATGATCGTGCCCGTGCGCGAAGAGTTTACCCGGACGGTCAGCGCAAGCCTCGGCCGAGAAACGGTGCGCCGCGGCGTAATTTCATCGCTTATTGGCATCACACTGGTTGCCGCGTTCATGGTTGTGTACTATATGGGCGCCGGCGTGGTCGCGTTTATCTGTCTGGTGCTGAACGCCATTCTGGTCATCGGCGCCATGGCCTATTTTGGCATGACCCTTACACTGCCGGGCATCGCCGGGCTTATTCTTACCGTGGGTATGGCGGTGGACGCCAACGTGCTAATTTACGAGCGCATCCGCGAAGAGCTGAAACTGGGACACACCCTGCTTACCTCCGTGGACAACGGATTTCGTCGCGCCACCATTACGATTCTTGACGCCAATATCACCACCCTTATTGCGGCGGCCGTATTGATGCAGTTTGGCACGGGGCCCATTGAAGGGTTCGCCATTACGCTCAGTGTTGGCGTATGTGCCAGCGTATTCACCGCCCTGGTGGTGGCGCGCGCGTTGTTCGATCTCGCCGTCGAAAATCAATACGTGGCCAATCTCACCATGTTAAGTATTCTCAGCAAACAGCCCAGCATCCCGTTTTTGAAGTTCCGCAAAATCGCTTTTGCGTGCAGTGCAGTGGTTATTTTGATAGGCATGGCCATGTTTGGCGTTCGCGGACTGGACAACTTCGGCGTTGACTTCCAGCAGGGCACCAATCTCATGCTGCGCATTGAACACGACGATATCGTGCCGGTGAGCGAACTGCGCGCGGCGTTGACCGCAGAAGGGTTTACCAATCCCGTTGTGCAGGAAACGGGCGGTACGGAACAAGACCAACGCAACATGTTCATTGTGCGCGTTGCCGATGTTCCCGAACAGGTTGCCGAATTGGAAGGCGAAGCTGCGCCCGCCAGTGACGAGATGCTCACGGTGGCGCAGCGCATACAGCTTGCGCTGGCGCCGTTAAGCGCCACGGCGACGCCGGAAGGCGTGATCGTGGAAGACGAACAGACCGTGGGACCCGCAGTGGGCGCGCAGTTGCGATTGGACGCGCTGAATGCCATTTTCTGGGCGCTGGTCTTTATTGTGGCCTATCTGTGGATTCGATTCGAGTTCCGCTTCGCAGCCGGCGCCGTGGCTGCGCTTACCCACGACTTGTTGGTGGCGGTGGGCATCTTCTCCTTGCTGGGCGGCCACATCTCCATGCCGGTGATTGCCGCGCTGCTTACCATCATCGGCTATTCCCTGAACGACACCATTGTGGTCTTTGACCGCGTGCGTGAAGACATGCAGCTGTACCGGGGCAAAGGCGTCAAATTTATGGACATCCTGAACGGCGCCGTCAACGCCACTTTGAGCCGCACCTTGCTCACGTCGCTGACCACCCTGTTTGTGGTGGTGGTGCTGTTTGTGTTTGGCGGCGAGGCCATCAACGACTTTGCCCTTGTGCTGATCATTGGCGTGCTCGTGGGCACGTACTCCTCTATCTTCGTGGCGAGCCCCGTGGTGTACTTGCTGCAGAAGAAACAAAGCGAAGAGATTTTGCAGCGACCCAGCCGCAAACCCAAAAAAGACACGGGCGCCGAAGATAAAGCCAAGACGGGACGCCCCAAGAAGAGCGGCGCCCGCGCCTGAGCAACAACATGGCAACAACCCAAGCCGGAGATGCACACATATCTCCGGCTTTTTTTTGGCTCAAACCATACCTAACCCGGACACGTTTGCCGGCAGCGGGAATGTTGCATTTCGGACGGCTTTTGACGTATAAAAGGGGAGTCATGCCATTGTGTATGCGTGTATGTGTCCTTGGAGAAAATGTGGTCGGCAACGGGCTAACGGCAGTCCGTGTCGGCAACATCGCCGGGACAAGTCCATAATCATTAATCCTCGTCTCGATGCCGGGCTGATTGTCGAGACACAAACGGGAGGAGTCGAACCATGTCAGTAGCCGCGTTAGTTGCCTTTTCTGGTGTATTCGCCCTGGGTATTATCTTTTCGATCCTGGGCAGTGTGAAGTTGAAACTGGCCGAAGAACTGCAAATTGACGACGCCAAGGTCGGAACACTCATTTCCGCATTGATGTTCAGCAGTTTGATTGCAGTGCTGTTTGTGGGACCGCTGACGGATATGTTCGGCTACAGAATCATTGCCATTGCCGGATTCCTGTTGGGCGGCATCTGCGTATGGTTGTTGGCCTCCGCCTTGTCGTACAATGCCGCGCTCTTTGCCTGCTTGCTTCTGGGTGTGGCCGCCATGTGCGTGAATACGGTGGGCAACACCCTCGGGCCCAACGTGCTCTTTGACGGCCAGGAGCCCGCGCGCGCTTCCAATCTGTTGAATGTATTCTTCGGGTTGGGCGCATTTATCACCCCGCTTATCCTTGCAAACTTGCTGGGCATTATTGGCTACAAGAAAACTGTGGGGCTTATTGGCACCATTCTGTTCATCCCCATCATTTATTCTTTGTTTGCAGAGTTCCCGAAACCGGACGAAGGTTTTGTGATTACGGAGTCCATTGTGCTGCTGACGAATCCGGCCGTATTGGTCGGCGGGCTGGCGCTGTTCTGCTATATTGCGCTGGAGGCATCCATGGCGGGATTCATCACCACCTATCTGAAGAGCCACGATCTTAGTGATGAAAAGGCAGGCACCATTCTCAGCGGATTCTGGATTGGATTGATGCTGGCGCGTGTCGCTGCCGCGCTGTTGCTGGTGGGCATTGATTCCGCCGTGGTGGTGCCCGTGCTCGCCATAGTCGCCGTTATCGCCATCGCCATGATGGTATCCGCCAATTCTTCCGGTGTCGGCATTGCGGGCACCTTGCTTGCCGGGCTGGCTTTTGGCCCCATCTTTCCCACCATTGTCGGCGTATCTTTTGAGAAAACAGACGCCATCAATCAGGGTACCGCGGGCAGTGTGTTCGGACTGATATTTGCAGTCGGCCTTTTCGGCGGCATTATCGTGCCCATGCTTATCGGTAAGTACGCCGCGTCGCTGTCCATTCGCCAAAGCCTCAAGATCGCGCTGGGCGTGGCCGTCGCACTGGTGGTGGTGAGCACTGTCTTGTGGTTGGCCGTACCGACCGTAGTGGCGGAAGTGCCGGACGAACCCGTACTGACTCTGCCGGCGGAAGAGGAAGCGGAAGAAGAACCCGCCGAACTGCCAGCGCCTGAAGTTGAGGATGCCGTGGAGGCCGTTGGCGAAATAATTGAAGACGTGACCGATGAAGCCGCTGATGTCGTCGAAGAAATAGCCGATGACGTCGAAGAGGCCATTGAAGAGGCCGTGGAAGCGGCGGAAGACGTGGCCGATGAAGCCGCCGATGTCGCTGAAGAAGTGGCCGATGACGTCGAAGAGGCCATTGAAGAGGCCGTGGAAGCGGCGGAAGACGTGGCCGATGAAGCCGCCGACATCGCTGAGGACGTAGCCGAAGCCGTGGAAGAGACCGTTGAAGAGGTCGTGGAAGCGGTGGAAGACGCCATTGAGGAAGATGACGACGAAGAAGAATAGACCACGCCTTACACTATCTTGAAGTATTGAACATGCCGTAATAGTGACACCGCTGTTTGCATCTGTCATGGATGCAAACAGCGGTTTTTTATTTGCAGACGGTTTTGTATGTTTCTGTCAGCGCCGTTTATCTGTTGTCCAGCACATTACGTACCTGCGCTGTCAGGGCATGGATGGAAAAAGGCTTCCGCAGCAATATGACGTCTTCCTCCAGCACACCGTGCTCCCCCGTCATCTCCGCCGTGTACCCGGACATAAACAGCGTTTTTATGTTCCGGTGTATTTTCATTATCTCGTCGCGCAGCGCTTTTCCGTTCATTTCAGGCATTACCACGTCGGTGAGCAGCAGATGGATGGGACCGTCATAGCTGCGCGCCAAGCGCAACGCTTCGCCCGGCGTACATGCCACGAGCACGTTATAGCCGTTGCGTTTTAGACAGGCTTCGCCCAGTTTCGCGATTGACGGCTCGTCTTCCACCAGCAACACGGTCTCGGTGCCCGGCGACGCCGCAATATTATCGGCCGTTTCCTCCGATACCATTTGCGCATGAACACACGGCAGGTAAATATGTACGGCGGTACCCTGGCCGGGCTCGCTCTCAACGGTAATATATCCGTCATTCTGCCTTACAATGCCATACACCGTGGCCAAGCCCATGCCGCTGCCTTTCCCCACTTCTTTGGTGGTAAAAAAGGGCTCAAAGACATGCTTTATCGTTTCCTTGTCCATGCCGCAACCTGTGTCGCACACACGCAGCAACACATATTCGCCCGGCGCCGCCTGTGCGTCTATCTGTCGTGCGGCGGCAGCGTCCAGTGTTGGGTTGGCGGTTGATATGGTAATTTCACCAATGCCCGCGATGGCATCGCGCGCATTCACCAGCAGGCTTGTCAAAACCTGGTCCATTTGCTGTGGGTCAATAAGCACCGGCAGCAGTTCGCGCGCAGGCTTCCACAGCAACGTTATCTCTTCACCGATAAGGCGGCGCAACATGGCGAGATTCGCGGTTACGCTTTCGTTGAGGTCCATCACTTTCGGGCTGGCGGTTTGCTTCCGGGCAAAGGCCAACAGTTGTCGCGTAAGCTCTGCGGAACGGCGGGCGCTCCGTTTGATCTCCTGCAAATCATCGTAGATGGGATGGCCGGCACTAATGTCGGTCAATGCCATTTCCACATGCCCGATAATTATTTGGAGCATGTTGTTAAAATCGTGGGCAATGCCCCCCGCCAGCCGACCCACCGACTCCATCTTATGCGCGTGCAACAATTGCGCCTGCAATTGTTCGCGCTCCGCTTCGGCCTGTTTGCGACGGGTAATGTCGCTGCACATGGCCAGTACGCGATCAACACCGTCTATGCGAACCTTGCGAAGCCGAATTTCCTCCCAAATGGTCTCGCCGTTCTTCTTTTCGGTTAGCCATTCAAACTGTTGCGGCCCTTCCTCACATGCCCGGCGGATCCAAGCAAGCGCCCGATCAAACGAATACGGCGCGGAAGCCCAGGCGT
>SKQZ01000219.1 GCA_007118765.1 Candidatus Hydrogenedentota bacterium | reverse complement strand
GATGCCGTGCTGAACCTGTATTTGAATGTGATGGAACGTCCCCGCGTCTATCCGAAAGTTATTGAACGGCACCTGTGGGAGGAATTGCCGTTTATGGCATCGGAAAACATCCTCATGCATTGTGTCCAGCAGGGCGGCGACCGTCAGGAGTTGCACGAGGTTATCCGTCGTCACGCGCAGGAAGCAGGCATGCGCGTAAAAGAAGAGGGCGCGGACAACGACCTGCTCGACCGCCTTGCGGCGGATCCGGCCATCGGCCTGTCCCGTGACGACATGGAAGCGCTCTTGGATGTCGGTAAGTTTGTGGGCCGTGCTCCGCAGCAGGTTGAGGCTTTTATCGCCGAGGAAGTGAATCCTTTCTTGGATCGGCACGCACACCGGCTGGATGCGTCGTCAGACGTGCGCGTGTAGGGGGGCGGCCTTGTCCCTGTCAATCGTGCCGCCCGCCGCCTCGCGTGGGCGCAGTCGTTCGGTTTTTGTTGGAAAGTAGGCCTGAATACACCATGCGCAAGATCATCGCCATACTTATCGTGGTTGCCGCATTCGTTGTTTCCATTGCGTTGCAGCAGATGATAGGTGCGCCCGACGACACGATCACGCCTTCCGTAACAACGGAATGCACCCGCCTTGTTTCGTTGTCGCCCGGATTGACGGAAACGGTGTTTGCGCTGGGTCTGGGCGAGCGTGTGGCGGGCGTTACGCGCTACTGCCTGTACCCGCCGGAAACCCAAGAACGCACCCGTGTGGGCGGGTTTCTGGATCCCAACTATGAGGCGATTGTGGCATTGCGTCCGGGCATGGTGTTGGTTACGCCTTACCAGCAGGAACTTGCCGCCGATTTGCAACGGCTGGGCATTGCAACATTTGCTGTGGCACAGGACTCGCTGGCGGATATCCGGGAGAGTTATCGGATTATTGCCGGCATGTGTGACTGCCATGAACAGGCGGAAACCCTTGTGGCCAAGCTGGATGCGGCCATTGACCGTATGCAGACACACCGGGATGAAAAAGCGCGTCCGCGGGTGTTGATGACGACCGGGCGCGACGTGCGCTCGGGCACGCTCGACGAGGTGTATGCCGTGGGCCGCGACACCTTTCTGGATGAACTGCTTACGCTTGCGGGGGGCGAAAACATTGCGCCGGGCGGCGCGTTGGAGTATCCCGCATTATCCGGTGAGGGCATCCTCCGGCTTGACCCTGATATAATCATCGAACTGGTTGCGGACCGGCAATATGATGACACATTGGAAGCGCGGGCGCTGGAAGCATGGCGTGCCCTGCCAACGCTGCGGGCGGCCCAAGAGAACCGGATTCATGTGTTATTCGGCGCACATCTGACCGTGCCCGGCCCGCGTGTTATAAAAACGCTTGATGCCCTCGCGCAATGCCTGTACGCAGACGCGGATGGAGCCCCTTGATGGCAGTAACCGCCTACAACGTGGATAACCTGTCGGTCGTAATGGACGGCAAGACGATTCTTGATCAGGTGTCGTTTTCGCTTGAGGAAGGCGCATCGCTGGCGGTGATCGGGCCCAACGGCGCCGGGAAATCCACGCTCCTGAAATGTCTGCTCCGGCTGTTGCCGACGGACAGGGGCGCCATTTCGCTTTTTGGGGCGCCCCTTGACCAGTATGGCCGCCGCGAGTTGGCGCGCCTGCTGGGGTATGTGCCGCAAACGGGCGCGGGGCATGTGCCGTATACCGTGGACGCCTTTGTATTGATGGCGCGGTATGCCTATTTGGCCCCATTTTCCCATTTCACGGACACCGACCGCGACATCGCCCAAAAGGCCATGGAACAGACCGGGGTGCTTCCCTTTGCCAAACGACACATGCACACGCTCAGCGGCGGCGAACGACAGAAGGTGTTTATCGCATCGGCGCTGACGCAGCAGCCGCGCATCATGCTGCTGGATGAAGCCACCGCATTCCTCGATTACCGTCATCAGGCGGAGGTGCTGACGCTGGTGGAAACGCTTCGCCGCGACACAGGCGTTACCGCGATTGCCGTTACCCATGACCTGAACCAGGGCGTCATGGAGTTTGATCATGTGTTGGCATTGAAAGAGGGGCGCGGCGTGTTTTGGGGCGCACCGTCCGCGTTGCTTGAAGACAACCGGCTTGAAGCAATATACGATGCCCCGTTCCGGTTGCTGCGTCATGAACCTTCGGGCACGTCCTATGTTTTCCCCGAAAAGGGGGCGTCATGAAGTCGCGCCGCGTATTGTTTTGTCTGGCGCTGTTCGCCGTTGTAACGGCGCTGGGCGCGCCCTTTGTGGGCATGACCGCCATCTCGCTGCTGGACATACTCCAGGCCGGGCCGGACAACGCGGAGGCCATGGTGTTCTGGCGCATCCGTGTGCCGCGCATGGTGACGGCCTTTCTCGCGGGCAGCGGACTGGCCATCAGCGGCATGGCGTTTCAGGCATTGTTTCGCAATCCCCTTGCCACGCCCTTTACGCTGGGGGTGTCGGGCGGCGCGGCCTTTGGCGCGGCGCTGTATATGCGGCTGGGACTCTCTTTTGTGTTTCTGGGCATTTCCGGCGGCACGATGAGCGCTTTTGGCGGCGCGTTCTGTGTCATTCTGCTGGTGTATGCGCTCACCCGTTCTCGGGGCGGTTTCGCAACGCCCACGCTGCTGCTCGCGGGCGTGGCGCTCAGTTTCTTCTTGTCAAGCATGATTCTCGCGCTGCAATACAGCGCCAGTCTGCACGACTCGTTTCGACTGATACGCTGGCTCATGGGCGGCCTCGGCATGGTCGGCTATGGCGCCGCACTCAACCTGCTGCCCGTGGTTGTGACGGGCGCGGTACTTTTGTTTATGCTGCGCAACGAGCTGAATCTTCTGGTCATCGGCGAAGACCTCGCCATGAGCCGCGGCCTTGACGTGCCCCGAACCAAACAGCTGATCTTTCTTGCCGTGTCCTTGATGGTGGGCGGCATTGTGGCCGTGTGTGGGCCGATTGGGTTTGTGGGCATGATGGCGCCGCACATCTGCCGTCTGCTTGTGGGGCCTGATCATCGGCGTCTGTATCCCGCCACCCTGCTCTTTGGCGGCGCTTTTCTCACGCTGTGCGATGTTGTTGCGCGTGTGGCTTTTGCGCCTGCTGAAATTCCGGTGGGCGTTATTACGGCGTTGCTCGGCGGCCCCTTCTTCCTGTATCTGCTACTGCGCCGCAGCGCCGAACAGCTGTTCTGATTTGTTCGCGTGACAACTGATCGGCTATGCTTAGCGCCATGTTATTTATCTTTGGCGCAAGCGAAAAAAAGAAGGCGCACGGTGAAGTGCGCCGATTTTGTACGGTGTGCGGACGGGAAACGCAGCACACGCGGGAAGACCGTACAACACGGCTAACCCTTTATTTCATTCCCGTGTTGCCGTTAAGCACCAAGCATGTGGAACGCTGCAACCTTTGCGGGCACGAAACAAAAGGGAGCGCATAGCCCGCGGTTATCGTTTGGCGCCGCTATTCCCACCCATATCCATCCACGCGCGGCATGGGCTCGCCGGTCTGTTGCAGGTGTCGCAGTTCGCGATAGCTAATCAGTTCGATGCCCTGTTCAAGAATCCATTCGAGGATTGCCGGGTCGCTGAAGAAATCGGTGTCGGCAATTCTGCGCCGGGCGGAACCGGTGGTGGCAAACATTTCCGGGGTATCCGCGCCACAATGAATATACATCTCACTGACTTTGCCTGCGGGGATGTTGCTGATTCGTTCCTTGAACCATTCTTCGGTGACCTCAAGGCTGGGCGGGTCGCCCATGTAAAGCACTTCGGGGCCCAGCACGTTCAGTTCTTCGGCCAAGTCAAGAAGCCCATCGGCGCCAACGCTTTCAAGCATGTCGCGGCTCGCCAAACGACAGGGCAGGTTGTAGTCGGCGGCAATGCGAATGTACCGCTCGAAATATTCGGGCGAATACTGCATGGCGCCCATGTGCGAATCAATATGGGTGACATCAATGCCCGCGGCAAGCGCCCTGTCAATCTGTGCGCGTAATTCGCGATCAGCCTGATCGATTTCGCCGAGACCATAAATGGAAAAAACGTCCGGAAAGAAGTAGCCCATTTCATCGCACAGTTCGGGCACTTCAGAACAGCCCAGCAACGGGCCCCAACGATACCGCCGCCATTCGCTGGTGAGCGTGGTGTGTACGCCTATGTTCGCCTGGGGATTGTTGCGCGCAAATTCCGCGGCAGCAGGGAACCAGCCGCATGGCACCATCACGGTGGCGGACGTCACGGCGCCGGCCTTCAATACACGCTCGGTGCCCACGTTGGTGGCATGATTCATTCCGTAGTCATCGGCGTTTATGATCAACACCTGCGCGTCTTTGGGGAACCCAAGCCGCTCGACCAGCGACGGCTTCTCTTCCGCGATTAGTGGGTATGTCAACAACAATGCCAAGAGGGCCGGTACTATAATACGCATCAACAAATCTCCTTTTGGGGGTGAGGTAAAACTTGCAACAACTATTGGTATGACCACCGTCTGAGCAACTTGGTTTCCAGATAACAAGTTCAAGGCAGTTTATGAATCCGATCAAAAATACGTGCGGCGAGTGCGGCCTTGTCTATGTGGCCCAAGGATTCGGCGGGCTCATTCGGCGTCAATATCCATGCTTCTCCCGCATCGCCGCCAATGGCACTGTTTTCGCCTCCGATTGTGTTGGCAACAATCATGTCGAGTTGTTTCCGCCGCAGTTTTTCGGCGGCATTGTTCACCACCTCATGCGATTCGGCGGCAAACCCGACCACCTTGCAGCCGGGACGTTTCTTTGCCGCCGCCGCGGCAATGATGTCCGGGTTTGGCGTGAGCGTCATGGTGACGGCGTCGTTGCCCCGCTTTATCTTTTCCCCGGATTCTTGTTCCAGGCGGAAATCGGCGACCGCCGCCGCCGCTATGATAATGTCGTACTTGTCCACACGCGCCATAACCGCCTCGTACATGGCCGCCGCTGTGGATGCCGCCACCACTTCTGCGCCCGCCGGCGGCGTTGTCTCGGCGGGGCCGGACACAACGCACACCTCGGCGCCCCGGCGCAACGCTTCAAGCGCAAGGGCACGCCCCATTTTGCCGGAAGAGCGGTTGCCAATGAATCGCACCGGATCGATGGGTTCATGATTGGGGCCGCTCGTAATCAGTACCCGTTTGCCCGCGAAATCTTTGTCAGCATGCAAGGCTATGGCAAGGGCATCAAGAATGGCATCCCGATCCGCTAGGCGACCAACCCCGGTATCGCCGCAGGCAACAGTGCCGCTGGCAGGCCCCACAAACAGAGCGCCCCGATTACGCAACAGGGTCACGTTGTCCTGGGTGGCCGGGTGGCGCCACATGGCCGGGTTCATGGCGGGGGCAAACAACACGGGCGCGTCCGTGGCAAGGAGGGTGGTGCTCAGCCAGTCGTCCGCAATGCCGTGCGCGGCCTTGGCAAGGATATTGGCGGTGGCAGGGGCAATCAAAAAGAGAGCGGCCCGTTGCGCCAGGGCAATATGCTCAATACCGGGCACAACCCGCGGGCCGAACATTTCCGTGATAACAGGCTGACCGGTAACGGCTTCAAAAGAGGCGGGACAAACGAGACACTGCGCGGACGCGGTCATGGCGGTGATAACGGTGGCGTTGCGCTGGGTTAATTGCGAAGCCAGATCACACGCACGGTACGCGGCAACAGAACCGCATACCCCGAGCACAATAGTCTTGTCCGCATAGTACAGCGTCATGATGGATCAATCATCATATTCCATGTAGTGTTCGTCTTCTTCGTCTGCCGTGGTATAAGACAGTTTGTCTACCAGCACTTCCTCAAGGGCTTTGACGGTGGGTTTGTCGGCGCGCAATGAAGCGCCAAAACCGTGGGGCTCGTTCTTGGAAAGCTGGTTGGCGCGGGCGGCGCCAACAATTACCAACCGGTATAGACTGTCGAACTTCTCTTTGAAATCATCTACACAATAGGGGGCCGGCATAGTATCGTTCTCCTCTTTGCTTCGGTCATCTGTTAAGCAAGCGCTTTATGTCATGTGTACTATCAATAACCTACCAGTATCGTCATTGCGAGCGCAGCGAAGCAATCTCATGTCCCAGATTGCCGCGTCGGGCTTACGCCCTCCTCGCAATGACGGGTATGTATAAGGCAGGGCCTACCTTTTT
>SKQZ01000347.1 GCA_007118765.1 Candidatus Hydrogenedentota bacterium | reverse complement strand
TACACCATATCAGGCACTTTGCTTGCCCGCCGACTTCGACGTGTACTAACACGCTGTCAGCCGGCGGCCTGCGCAAAACACCTGCTCTGGCGCAATCTTCACAGGCTCACGACGAAACCTGGTGAAATATCCGGGCTAGTCAAGAAGGAGGAACCATGCGCACAAACAACCGCATCACACGCAGGGATTTTGGCCGGCGCTCTCTTGCCACGGCGGCAGCGCTATTCCCGACGATTATCCCCTCGTCAGCGTTGGGTTTGGCCGGAACCGTCGCGCCCAGCAACCGCGTTGTGCTCGGCTGTATCGGCGTGGGCGACCGGGGACGCTACTTGCTGCGCGCAGCATTACAAACGCCGGGTACACAGCTGGCGGCAGTGTGCGACGTCAAGGCAGATTGCCGTACGCAAGCCCGTGATATGGTCAATTCCTATTACGACAATGATGCGTGCTCCGCTTATCTGGAGCACGAACAGCTTCTGGCCCGCGACGATATTGACGCCTGTATTATCGCCTCCTGCGATCATTGGCACGTGTTGCATGCGCTGGCGGCAACAGAACGGGACAAAGCAGTGTATTGCGAAAAGCCGCTGTCCGTGTGCATGAAGCAAAATCAGGCGCTGCGTAAGGCGGTGCGTACGCACAATACCGTTTTTCAATATGGCACGCAGCAACGCTCCGACGCGAAGTTTTTGCAGGCCTGTGAACTGGTGCGCAACGCACGGATCGGATACTTGAAGAAAATCCACGTATGGGCGCCCGGAAGCGAATCGGGCGGCCCCACTGAAGAAGTGCCCGTGCCGGACAATCTTGATTATGATCGCTGGCTCGGCCCCGCCCCGTTTACACCTTACACCAAAGACCGCGACTCACATGAGTGGTGGTGGTTCATTGATGATTATGCGCTGGGATTCATTGCGGGCTGGGGCATCCACCCGCTGGATATCGCGTTGTGGGGCGCAGGCGATTTGATGCGTACACCCGTGACGGTGGAGGGCACGGGCGTCTTCCCTGAATCCGGCCTGTGCAATACGGCCACGGACTGGCAAATAGCGCTAAAATACGACAGCGGTGTGGAAGTGGACTATCGCGCCCAACCTGCGCCCGACACCTGGGTGGAACGCTATCAACTCACCGAAACGCACGGCACCGCCTTCGAAGGCGACCACGGCTGGGTGGCGGTTAACAGAAATGCCATCACTGCATCACACCCCGCAATAACTGACGAGCCCCTGGGTGAAGATGCCGTGCGCCTGTATAAGAGCCGGCATCACATGCGGGACTTTGTTGAATGTGTGCGTGACCACCGCGATCCGGCGGCGCCCGTGGAAACAGCCGTGGACGGCGACGCGTTGTGTCATGCCTGTGACATTGCCATCCGGCTGAAGCGTCCCTTGCGCTGGCTTCCCGAAACAGAACAGTTTGAAAACGACGCGGAGGCGAATGCCCGGTTGTATCGCAGCTGTCGCGCACCATGGGGCGATTCGTTGCAACATCTGCAAGAGCAGGCATAATCGCACGGCAATCACTTTGCGGCGAACCGTTGAATTGCAGGCATTCCACGGCGCTCGCAGATGACACAGCATAAACGCGCTTTCATTCGTGTTTCTTAACCCGGATATTTCATCAGGTTTCGTCGTGAGCCTGTGAAGATTGCGCCAGAGCAGGTGTTTTGCACAGGCCGCCGGCTGACAGCGTGTTAGTACACGTCGAAGTCGGCGGACAAGCAAAGCGCCTGATATGGTGTAAGATTCGCAGGCGCAACAGAAATCTTGTGAAATATGCGGGTTAATCACCTCACCGCACGTTGATGCAGTAAGATACACGTCATTTTCGGGATGTACCCCGTCGAAATTTTGTGTTACAATTAAGTGGCAACATTCGTTTATTTCAGATGGAGACCCTTATGGTGTCAGATTCCAATACAAAACATTACTCCGTGCTTGAAGAGATAGCAAGCAGCGTTACTCATGGCATTGGCGCGGCGCTGAGCGTTGTCGGGCTGATATGGTTGATCGTGCGTGCCGTGCATATTGGCGATGTCTTGAGCATCGTCTCGGTCGTCATGTTTGGCTGTTCGCTAATCACGCTCTATCTGGCCTCCACCCTGTACCACGCATTGCCCTGGTACGGTGCGAAACGGCTTTTTCGGCTCTTTGACCATTGCGCCATTTATTTTTTGATTGCGGGCACTTATACCCCGTTCCTGTTGGTATCCATGCGCGGTCCCATCGGCTGGACGTTGTTCGGCATTTTGTGGGGCATCGCGTGCGTCGGTTGTGCCTTCAAGCTGTTTTTTATCGGCCGCTTCGACAAAATATCCACGGCACTGTACGTCGCAATGGGCTGGACTGCGTTGGTGGTCATTAAGCCTGCCATCACCTATATCCCACTTGGCGCACTTGTCATGATGGCCGTGGGCGGACTGGCCTATACCTTTGGCGTGTTCTTCTATCTGAACAAACGTATACCGTTCAATCACGCCATTTGGCATTGCTTTGTTATGGCAGGCAGCGCGGTACATTTCTTTGCCATTGTTTTTTACGTGCTGCGGACAAACGGCCTTTAGTTTCTTTTTGCAGTATATGGCGTTTGTGACTTTTGAAACGTACGCCGGTTCAGACGTTGTGCACAGGTCGCAGGCTGAAAGCGTGTTGAACCATGCGGGCGACACAATACTGCGCAACGACACAATCCTCGGGAGAAATTGCTATGATCTTCGTCCACATCATCCTTGCATCGGTATGCAGCGCCTCTGTGTTTTTGGAACCACCCGCCGTCATTACAGCGCCCGGCGAGGCGCATAGCGCCGAAACACGCACCTTTCAAGGCATCCCCAGTCTGGCACGCAGTCCCGAGGGCCGTTTATGGGCCACATGGTATGGCGGCATCGGCGGCGGCGAGGACGAGACCAATTACGTCATTGTGGTCACCAGCGGTGATAATGGAGAGACTTGGTCCGATGAAGTGTTGGTGGTAGATCCCGGCATTGAAAATCCCACACGTGCTTTTGACCCCAACATCTGGCTGGATCCCACGGGCCGCCTGTGGCTGTTCTGGGCACAGGCCATCGGTCATGACGGCAGCGTCGGCGGCGTGTGGACAATCACCACGGAAGAACCGGACAAGGCCGATGCCCGCTGGTCTGAGCCGCGCCGTTTGACCGACGGGGTGATGATGTGCAAACCCACGGTGCTTTCAGCCGGTGAATGGGTGCTGCCCGCGTCAACATGGCGTCAGACGGACAACAGCGCACGCCTGATCGTTTCCGAAGACGAAGGCGACACTTGGACACTGCGCGGCGCATGTCATGTGCCCGAGGACGACCGCAGCTATGACGAGCACATGATAGTGGAACGGGAAGACGGCGCCTTATGGCTTCTGGCGCGCACCAACTATGGCATTGGCGAGAGCATTTCAACCGACGTCGGAAAGACCTGGCCGCCCCTGGCGCCATCAGGTATCGCCCATCCGAGCGCACGCTTTTTCATCCGTCGGCTACAATCCGGCAATCTGCTGCTCGTCAAACACGGGCCTATTGACGAACGCACCAAACGCTCGCATTTGACGGCGTTCATTTCCGAAGATGACGGCGCCACCTGGCCGCACAGCTTGTTGCTGGACGAACGTGCGGGCGTGTCCTACCCGGACGGTGTTCAAGCGCCGGACGGCGTCATATACATTATCTATGATTACGACCGACGTGGCGAACGCAAGATTCTCATGGCCACGTTTACTGAAGAGGATGTTGTCGCCGGTGAATGTGTTTCAAGTGACGCGCGGCTGCGCATACTTGTCAATCAGGCGGGTTTGACATGCGCTGACTGACACTGGAGCAGTTGACAGAAATGTGCCCCATGACCAAACGTGAACGTTTTCTTGCTTGCGCCGGTTTTGAGCAGGTGGACCGTCCCCCCCGCTACGCCGGCTTTGTTCCGGACATGCGCGAGCGGTTGGCCGCCCATCTGAACGCCGACCCGGAAACGTATTTTGACATGGACATCGGCCATGGCGCACCGTTAATGCCGCCGGAAAACTACGAACCACCGGATTACAGCGTTTACCATCCCGAATACACGGTTGGGCAGTACGGGTTCACCATTGACGAAAATGGATGCGGTCACCTCAATCATGGCTTTTACCATTTCACCGAGTACATCAGCCCGTTGCGACATGCAACATCTCTCGCGGAAATTGAAGACTATCCCGTAATAGACAATGCCGACTTCTCGGATAGGGCCATGCGGGCGGCATGTGAACACGCCCACGCACATGGCAATTTCGCAAATGTATTCGTGGGACACATGTATGAGAACGCATGGCAGGTGCGCGGCTATGAACCGTTCTTACTGGATCTGCTTACCCAACGGGACTGGGCTGAATTATTGCTTGACCGTTTTTGCGACAATAACAGACGCATGGCAATAGCAGCGGCACAGGCCGGATATGACTGCATTGCAACAGGCGACGATGTGGCCAACCAGCAGGCCATGATGTTTCACCCGGACTTATGGCGTGACGTTATGAAACCGCGCTGGGCCAGCGTGATAGAGGCGGCACGAAGCATCAAGCCGGATATCCATGTGTGGTACCACTCGGATGGAAATATCATGGATATACTGGATGACCTGATTGAAATCGGCATTACCATTTTGAATCCCGTGCAACCTGAGTGCATGGATCCCATTCAGATTCGAAAACGATACGGAAAACGTCTGGCGTTTGACGGGTGTATCGGCACACAATCCACCTTCCCCTTTGCCACTCCCCATGCGATGAGTCGTACAGTATTGGAATTGGCCGAACAGTTGGACGCCGACCATGGCGGCCTTGCCCTCTCTCCCACCCATGTGCTCGAACCTGAGGTGCCGATGGCGAATATTGTGGCCTTTTTTGAGGCTTGCGACGCACTTCAGACCGGGATATAGCACAACAGAACTGCTGCTGTTCCCTTACCATCCCCCAAAACGCCGGAAAAACTGGTCGGGCACGTAATTTCACCCGCCGGGTAAAAGACAAGTCCTGTTCAGCGGCTTGCTTCGTGCCCATCTGTTTATAGAGCCATGCTTATATAGTTTCGTTTCGGTTTTGCGCTGAAAAAACACTACGCCTTCAAGCGAGATTATGTTATAATGCTCAGTATAGGAGTGTGGCAACTAAAGTACTCGGGTAAGTCACCTGACACCCGGGTGGTGCAACGCGCACCAGAAGAACAACACATGAAGGAGTATACGCGATGAAAAGGATGGGTCCTCTGCTTGGTCTTTGTTTGTGCTTGACAGGATTGATCGGCTGCTATACGGCGGACTCCGGCGATTATGCCACGGAACAGATTCATTGCGGATTTGCAGTGGAACTGGCCGACGGAATTGTCACTGCCACGGCTTCATTCTGGACCCCCGGCGCCCGCCCGGGCAATCCCACTTATCTGGTGCTTACCGCCAGTGATACCGTCACGGTAAACGGCGTTCGCATGCAGCGCAAACGGGGACCGCTGTTTGATTTTTATGAGGCGACATTGGAACCTGTGGATGCATACGTTTTTACCTTCTCGCGGGGCGATGGCGAATCCTATGATTCCACCGTACCTGCAATACCGGAGGTTATCGTGACCCATCCGCTGCCGGCTGCGTACAGTCGTGCTGAGGACCTGCTTGTCACATGGACCAATCCAGTCGCCGACAGCGATGTTACGATACACGTCCCTGATGGCCAGTATTTCGATGGTATTTTTCAGACCATTGAAGATTTCGGTGAACATACCATTCCCGCGGGAACCTTTACATTGGATGAGATGTCACCACAAACGGATATCCAAGCCCAAGTGATCGTTACGCGCCGACATGAGGGAACAATGGCTGCCGACCTGAACGGCAGTATTGTTGCTCGTGCAAGAGGCGTCGCAAAGTTTATCAGCACAGAATAGGGCCGCGCCGCCCGATGTCCACAGCGTCCGGGCGGACGAGATCCATGTATTTCGCTACCCGTGCATAAGGTTGTAAACAGCATCGGCAACTATTATAATGCCACTTATAGTGGGTTGCTCATGCGGGTGCAAAATATCTGTGTGGCTTCATAACCCCTATGCGAAGAATGACGGCGGTGGTTTGTGGCATTGATGCCCTACGAGCTATTTCCTCAAAATCGGGAACGGTGACCGGGT
>SKQZ01000372.1 GCA_007118765.1 Candidatus Hydrogenedentota bacterium | reverse complement strand
GTGGTAGACCGGGACGGCGCACCGGTCGTTGACGATTGGAGCGCGTTGACCGGCGCAGAAAGCGCGGACGTGCCGGGCCTCGGCCTGATACTTCCGGGCAGACGTGTTGCCTTCTCGGAAACGCTTGCCGATGTGCCTGACATGACCATCCTTACCGATTTCACTGTTGACCTTGTCCATCCGTTGAGTCCGCGTGAGGACGCAACGGTGGTGGCGAAGGTGCGCAACCATATCGCAGGCGTACACCGTGCGCTGGGTAAAGGAACCGTGACCACCCTCGGGTTCCGTCCTCGCGATGATCAGTCCGGGAGTCTGGGCTACGACGCGCGCTACTGGTTTGAGATTTTGCTTGCCCTCGGTGTATATCCCGCTTCGGGCGCGTTCGGCGAGGTCAACGACAATACCGAATACCTGTCCCGTACCACGGATTACCTGTGCTGCCGATTCCCCAATGGTGCGCTGGCGATTGCGCCGCACCTGCGTGAGTTGGAGGAAAGTTGGCCCGGCGGGTTCGCCCGCAACAGAGAGGAAGACCTCGCACTGCTGGCAACAATCGAACTGCCGGGAGACAACATAGCGCTGGAAGATTTCCGCATCCACGGCAAGACGGTAGCCTACACCGGCACACATGCCGTTACCTTCCGCACGGACAGCGATAACACGCTCATTGCCTTTGCCGGACGCGGCGCCGACCGCATCACCATAGACGGCAAGACAACGGTGTTCGCTGATCAGCCCATGGGTATGGCCGCGTGGGCGCCGGTGCGTGAAGACCGACGTGTGTCCGGCGGCGCAAAGATTACCGTGTTCTACTGGGGAGAAGGCGAACTGCGCATTCCCGCGCCGGACGTACAGGAGCCGGTCGCGGTGCATGTGGAAGGCCCCACCCCCGGCAGTCGCGGCGAAGCCCTTACAGCCCGCCTCGAAGACGGCTGCGTGGTCATCAACGCCGAATCCCGCTTCGAGAACCGGTGGGTATATGTGTTATGACGCATGAACAGCAGCAAGGGGGCAGACACATGGGTCTGCCCCTACGCATTCGCCTGAAACAATATCGAGTGTGCCGGTGTTGATTACGATGAAATGGATGTGGTTGGGCATGCATACGAATGCATCACATTGGATGGCGGGACATTTATTTTCCAATTCCTCATACCAATGCACCATCATTTTGCCGGCGTCGTTCAGGTGCATTTCGCCGTCCAAGATATCCCCGAAAAGACACTCCCGTATTTTGGTGTATATCGTCGCGACATACGCGCCCGCTTGGGCATAATCAACGGATGGAACGACGGTTATGTTTCATTGCGTGATCTCCACCGGCATGTCCATAATCTATGCTTCTATTGTTTACAAGTCCGTTTCAATGTCTTTCAGTAGCGGCGGCTGGAAGTAGTGAAGCGGACACCACATCAAACACCACACTACCGGACGGCAAAACGTCGCATAACGTGTCACTATTGGGCAATATACACACTTCGGGGATGGGCAAAAACGGAAGGGGAGGAACAGGCGGAAACCCCTGTAAACATTGGGGGAAAGCGGCGAATGGCGAATGGCAGCCCGTAGGGGATTCGAACCCCTGTGACGGGACTGAGAATCCCGCATCCTAGACCCCTAGATGAACGGGCCGCGAAAAAACAGGTGTATATCCGCTTTGCAGCGGGGGTGTGTCGGCAATAATGGCTGCCGGACTAGGACTCGAACCTAGAGTCTCCTGATCCAGAGTCAGGCGCCTTACCAATTTGGCTATCCGGCACTTGTTCGTATTGTACGTTTCCGGACGGGGGATTGTCAAATTGGCGGGCGTGTAGCGGTAGTCATGGCATGAAAATCTGCACGTTTCATGAATTTGTATACGAAGCGGTGTTCCTGCTATTGTTAGCGTTTAAGCCCGCCGATAATTACCAAGATATACCGTAAGATACAAGAGGAATCTTTACATGACAACCATTATCAAATATACAGTGGCGCCGAAACTTCCCAAGAAGATTGCCCGGCTCAAGGATATTGCGACGAACTTGTGGTGGTGTTGGGAGCCGGATGCGATTGAGTTGTTTTTCCGTATGGACCGGGATTTGTGGAATGAAACGGGTCAGAATCCACAGCGGTTGCTCGGCGAGATAAGCCAGGAGCGACTGAAGGAGCTTGCCGAGAGCGGGAGTTTCCTTGCCCATCTTGAACGGGTTTCCAGTCGTCTTGATGCGTATATGGCCGATGGCGAGTGGCAGGATCGTCATGCGGAAGCGCCGGACGACCTGTTAATCGCCTATCTGTCTGCCGAATTTGGCATTCAGGAGTCCGTCAACATTTATTCCGGCGGGTTGGGCGTGCTGGCGGGCGACCATTTGAAGGCGGCGAGTGATTTGGGGGTGCCTTTGGTGGGGTTGGGCATGTTGTATCGCGAGGGATATTTTCGTCAATATATGAACGCGGACGGGTGGCAGCAGGAGCTTTATCCGAAAAACGATTTTCATAACATGCCGATTGTTATGATGCGCGACAAAAAGGGCATGCCGCTGGAAATCGAAGTGCCCTATCCGGGACGAATGGTGAAGGCCTATATCTGGCGTTGTCAGGTGGGTCGTGTTGCTTTGTATCTGCTGGATTGTGATCACGAGGGCAACAGTCATGAAGACCGGGCGATAACGGGTCAGTTGTATGGGGGGGACCGTGAAACACGGATTAAGCAAGAGATCATGCTGGGCATGGGCGGCGTGATTGCCCTGAAGACGCTGGGGCTGCATCCGACGGTATACCACATCAATGAAGGTCATGCGGCGTTCATGACGCTTGAGCGTGTGAAGGATCTCATGGAACGGGACGGGATAACCTTTGAGCAGGCGTTGGAGGTGGTGAAGGTGGGCAGTGTGTTCACCACCCATACGCCTGTGCCTGCGGGCAATGATATGTTTGATCCGGAAATGGTCGTCACGTACTTCAAAGATTACTGCAAAACTTTAAATGTACCGATTGACAAGTTGCTTGAACTCGGTCGCCAGGACCCGGGCGATATGCGTGAACCCTTTTGCATGACTGTGTTGGCGCTGAAATTGTCGTCGGCTTGCAATGGGGTCAGTAAATTGCATGGCGCCGTTGCCCGCAATATGTGGGCGCGGGTATGGAAGGACGTCCCGGAAGATGAACTGCCCATTACCTCGATAACCAACGGTGTACATATCCCATCATGGATATCACGGGATTTGGCCGGTTTGTATGACCGCTATCTGGGCCCGGATTGGGTTGCAATGCCCCACGATCAGTCCGTGTGGGAGCGGGTGGATACGGTGCCGGACACCGAGCTGTTTCGCATTCACGGGCGTCGCCGGGAGCGGTTGGTCAATTTTGCGCGGCGTCGTTTGGTGCAGCAGATGAAGAATCGCGGGGCGCCCAGCTCAGAAGTGCGAGCGGCCGGGGAATTGCTGGACAGCGAGGTGTTGACAATCGGTTTTGCGCGACGGTTCGCCACGTACAAGCGCGGCACGTTGCTGTTTAAGAATCCGGAACGGCTGCGCAGGATATTGTTAAACCCTGATATGCCGGTACAGTTGATCATTGCGGGTAAAGCGCACCCGCAGGACGCGGAGTCGAAGGCACTCATCCGCCAGATTATTCATTTTGCACACGAACCGGCACTGCGCAATCACATCATATTTATCGAAGACTACGATATAAATGTGGCCCGTTACATGTTGCAAGGAGTGGATTGCTGGTTGAACACGCCCCGTCGTCCCATGGAAGCGAGTGGTACGAGTGGCATGAAAGCTGCCGCAAACGGCGCGCTTAACATAAGCATTCCCGATGGCTGGTGGTGTGAGGCGGAGGACCTCGGCGAAAACGGCTGGAGCATTGGCAAGGGCGAACAATACGACAATACGGAAGAACAGGATCAGGTGGAAAGTGAGGCGCTGTACGAGATTCTGGAGAACGAAGTGGCGCCCATGTTCTATGACCGGGGCCTCGATGGATTGCCGCGCGAATGGATTGCCTGCATGAAGACGGCGATTCGTACCATAGCGCCCATGTTCAACACCTACCGCATGGTGCTCGAATATGCTGACAGGTTTTATGTGCCCTGTTGCAATCGTCGTCATCGTCTCTTTGAGAAGGATCGGAAGCCTGCGTATGATCTTGCTGAATGGAAATCATGGGTGCGCGCCCATTGGTCGGAGGTGCGCATTACGTCCGTAGAGAGCGGCCAGACGCAGGGCCTTCAATTTGGCGACGCCCTGAAAGTAAGTGCCCACGTGAAATTGGGACAACTGAAAAGCGATGATGTCAAAGTAGAGGTTTTCTATGGTGATATTGATGCCATGGGACAGCTGCCTCAAGGCCGGCGTGCCGTCATGGAATGCGTTGGTGACGACGGGGAAGGGGTGTATACGTTTGCCGGTTCGGTTCTGTGTGATTACACGGGCCTACTGGGATGTACGGTGCGTGTGCTCCCGAACCACCCCGACTTTGCGCATGAGCACGAAATGGGATTAATTGTCTGGGCGTAAACGGCAGCGGCGTTATGCACCTGTTGCGGCGCTTTTTTCGCGGGCATGAATCAATGCCGTCAGCAAGGCATTGGCGGGGCAGGGGATATCGTGCTCTTCGCCCAGCTGCGCGATACGTCCGTTTAAGGCATCAATTTCCGTGCGCCGCCCTTTTTTCAAGTCTTCGCGCATACTTGCGTAATGCGCTGCCGTGGGCGGCAACAGTTTGTCGTAAAAACGTTGCAAATACGCATCGGCGGTATCCGGCGCCAACGGTATGTCTAACGCATTTCCAACGGCATAGAGTTCGCGGATCACATCTTCCATGATGGCGCGGGTGTAGGCGTGTTTTGCCAGTTCCCCATAGGGCACGTCCAGCAAGGCGGACAACGGATTCAGTGCACAGTTATAGGCCACCTTGCTCCACAGGATGGTCTGGATTTGATCGGTATACACCGTGGGTACGCCGGCGCTGTCCATGGCCTCGGCAATATGATGCGCCTTGTCCACGGGCCCCGCGTCATGATAGGCGCCGATGGCGGTGGGTTCTGCAATCACCGTGATATCAACATGGCCGGGGTGATTGATTCGGGCGCCGAAAATTACACGTGCCACCAAGACACGTTCCCACCCGGCCGCCTCTGCCAGTATTTCGGCATTCCCCAGACCGTTTTGGTAGGCGCACAATAGCGTCATGGGGGGCACGTGCGCCTCAATCTGGCGGATGGCTTCCGGTGTATCGTAGGATTTAACCGCTATCAAAACCAGATCATAGTTTTGTTTCGGCATATCCGCAAGGCTTGTATAGGCGTCCAACGGGCCCAGATGATGTTCACCCCAGATGCCGGTTATATGCAGGCCTTTGGAACGCATGGCAGTAACATGCGGCTCACGTCCAATAAACACAACGTCATGTCCGGCCTGGGCCATAAATCCGCCGACAGCGGTACCCATGGCGCCCGCGCCCATAACAAGTATATTCATAATCTGGTCATTCTTTCTCTACAACAGTGGTGTCGCACGGGGACGTTTCATAGTCTTCGTTTTCCTCGTCTGGCGGTGTAAAACGCCCCGTTTTTATAAAGGAAATACACAACGCTGCGACATCACGACTATTCATGATAAAGGTATGCGCATGCGGCACGACGATCCAGTCCGTCATCCCTTCCAGCTTGGTACTCTCCACCGTAATAACGCCGTCATTGGGTTCTTGCAACATCACAGCCTGTCCGCGTTTACCGGCAATGATCCCGAATTCCACAGTGGGCACGGGGAGTGTTTCATAGAAGGCGTCCGAAGTGGATTGCCAGCCGCTTTCACTGGTAAACCATTTGTAGATGGGGTTATCGCGCAAGGCCCGTGCGAGTTCTGTCGGTCGGTTCGGAGGCGCAAGCATAACGATGCGTCCGAGACCTTCGGGGTATCCGATGGCGAACCCGCTGCGCAGAATCAGGTTGCCCAGCGAATGGGCGATCAGGTGATACGTATCGGTTTCAACGTTGTCCTCAATGAAGGCAATCAGTTGCTTGGCCATTTCTTCGATGGGATAACTATGGGCAGCATAGGTGAAGTTTAGCGTCTGATACCCGGCACGCTGCAAACGCGTGTCCAAGACCCATAAAGAGGCACGGCCACGCCCCATTCCATGCAGCAACACAATCGTGTGGTTATTGTGTGTTT
>SKQZ01000104.1 GCA_007118765.1 Candidatus Hydrogenedentota bacterium | reverse complement strand
GGGGTCACCGTCTCATGGCGTCGTTCCAGATTTGATAACACACACCATGAAGATTATTTCGGTTATCCAGATGACTCGGGCGTCTTCCGGGCTGAAGCAAAAGCGTTTGATGTTTCCAGCGAGACGATGCGGGTCTTTGGGATCGAACCGTGCGCCGTTCAAGTGCTGCTTGATCTGCAGCGACAGCCGGAATCGCCCGACGGTATTGAGTACGGCCTTGTTATTAAGGTGTCTGAGTTGCCGCCTGATTTGGATAATGTTGCCATCCACTGGAATTTCGGCGATGGCCGACCGGAAGCACAGGGAATGAGTGTGGCATCGGTATCGGGCGGCAAAGCGGAAGTTGCGGTGTCGCACGTATATGAACATGTCCTTGTCAACACAACCCATACCATCACGGTGTCTGTTCTTGACATGGGTGATGAACTGGCGCGTGTGACAACGGAAATCATGTTGAGCGGCCAGACGTTTACGGTGAGGATTTATGCTAGCATGATTTTTGCCACAAACGGCGGCGGGAACGACGGTGTCATCACTATCCCCGATCCTGAGTGTGAGCCCTTGGGTTCCTTGGATGATTTTAAATTTGAAGGATGCATTGAACCAAGCGGTATATTTCCGTCTTATGAATACCGCTGGGAGTTGCAAATTAACCAGGACAATCCACAAAACTTCACGCAAACTGACACAGATAACTGCAACATGCTCACAGGGTGGTATTCAAATGAGCTCAGCGGCACAGTGACTGTCTCGCTGGACGTCTACAGTCCCGATGGCGACCTGTTGGGTTCCCATGCACTGGACGGGATCTCATTGGATTGCTATCCGTATTAATCTGTTTGCCTGCCTTCGCGTTGAGGTTGTAAGAAGCGGTGGTAGTATGCCGCTCTGTAAAAGGTGTTTTACGCGTGCTGAACGACTCCAACACGCAGGTCGTTTTTATATCCATTGTTCACGAAGATGCAGCGGAGTGGGGGGAGCTTGTTATGGGAGCCGCCGCCGCTTCGCCTTTACCGTAAACCCTTTTGGTATACTGTGTTACACAAGTAACAGAACGCTTGTGAGATATGCGGCCAACACTTTGCCGTCTGAGCAAAGGAGAACGGTATATGCCTTGTTCTAACAAATGTAACTCAAGACTGTCAATGGCTATGGGCATGACTGTGCTTATGGCGGCGTGTTTTGTGACATGAAGTCCACTGGAACGCCGAAACGGAACACGTCACCAATAACGAAAAAGCCGCCGTCAGGCATAGCCATCACAGGAATATACAGTTTATGCGATCTTTGAGTATTGCGGCCTTCCCGGCCATGATGATTGTGGTGTGTGCTGTCGCGGCAGCAGACGCTTCCCTTCCGGTTAGCGTCTCATCGGCCCATCCGGGCGATTACATCGCACGGTACGTGTTGGACGGCGTCAGCGATACGCGCTGGGCGAGCGCGTCCGGAGACGCAGGCGAGTGGCTGCAGATTGATTTGGGCCGGGAGATGCCCATCGGCGACATTGAAATTGTCTGGGAACACGCCTACGCCCGCGACTACGAAATCCAGTTGTCAACAGATGGCCGGGACTGGCGCTCCGTATACCACCGCACCGACGGTCAGGGCGGCACGGAACGGGCAACGCTGCCTGCCGATGCAACAGGCCGTCATGTGCGCTTCTATTTCAATGCGCCCGGGCCGCATGGCCTGTATTCCATCTGGGAGATTACCTTCCTGCGCGACGAAACGGCAGCGGCGGTACGCAGCCAGATAGCGCGGATTGAGGAAGCGGAACGGGAACGGGCACGGGAAATACGCCAACGCCTGCGCGAAACGTTTGCCGAAGCCGACTTCCGCGAAATCGTCTATGTCACGCGCCCCATGCCACCGGACGAACACTGGTACGCCAACTTCGGCTACTTTGCCGAGGACACGGAACGCAAGACCTATCTTGACGGGAGCGGCATGTATGTGCTGGACGTTGCCACCGGTGAATCACGGGCGCTCATCGAGGATGAGCGGGGCACACTGCGCGACCCGGCGGTGCATTACGACGGCCGCCGTATCCTGTTTTCGTGGCGTCGTGGCGGCGGCGAGAGCTTCCATCTCTACACCATCAACAGCGACGGCACGGAACTTACCCAGCTGACCCACGGCGAATACGACGATATTGAACCGGCCTGGCTGCCCGACGGCGGCATTGTATTTGTATCAAGCCGCACCCGGCGCTGGGTGAACTGCTGGCTGACGCAGGTGGCCACCATCCACCGCTGCGACGCCGACGGCAGCAATATACGCCCCCTGTCAGCGAACCTGGAACACGATAACACCCCCTGGCCGATGCCGGATGGCCGCATCCTGTACACCCGCTGGGAGTACGTGGATCGCAGCCAGGTGGATTATCACCATCTCTGGGTAATGAATCCTGACGGCACGGGGCAGATGACCTATTTCGGCAACATGCACCCGCCCGATCTGTACATCGACGCGAAACCTATCCCCGGAACAGACGAAGTGCTGTTTATCAACTCGCCGGGACACGGCGCAACTGAGCACGTGGGGCGTGTGGCGATTGTGAACGACCGCCAGGGCCCGGACCATCTGCCCGCGCTACAGAACATCAGCAGGAACGGGTTCCGTGACCCCTACCCCATTACACAGGACAAGTTTCTGGTTGCGCAAGTGCGCAAGATGGTGCTCATGAACCGCGACGGCATTACTGAGATCATTCATCAGATCCCCCATTCGCCACGCGGCGACGAACTGCACGAACCGCGCCCGCTGCGCCCGCGTGACCGCGAACCCGTTATTCCGCCCCGCGTGGATTACAATCAGGCCACAGGGTATCTGCTGCTGGCGGACGCGCATATGGGCCGCAACATGGAGGGTGTAGCGCCCGGCGACATTACCAGCCTGCTCGTAGTGGAATCCCTCCCCAAACCCATCAACTATACCGGCGGCATGGACCCGCTCAGCTACGGTGGCACCTTTACCCTTGAACGCATCCTGGGGAAAGTGCCTGTGGAGGCTGACGGTTCCGCGTATATCGAAGCGCCGGCAAACCGTTCCCTGTTCTTTGTTGCCTTGGATGAAGACAACAATAGCGTGAAGCGTATGCAGAGCTTTCTGACGGTGATGCCCGGAGAAACAATGGGCTGCGTCGGTTGTCATGAAGACCGTACCCAGACCCCGGCCACCTCACACAGTTCCGCGCTGCAAGCGCTGCGACGGCCGCCCAGCCGCATCACGCCGCTGGCAAATATGCCGGATGTGTTCGACTTCCCCCGGGACATACAGCCTGTGCTCGACAAGCATTGCGTGGGTTGCCACGACTACACGGCCCACGATGGTTATGCGCACGGCCCGCGTGCGGGCGGCGTGATTCTCAGCGGCGACCGCGGCCCCATGTTCTCGCACAGTTATGCAGCGCTGACGATTTTCGGGCAGATCGCCGACGGTCGCAACCGCGCTGAATCCAATTACCCGCCGCGTGCGCTCGGCGCGGTGGCAAGTCCGCTGATGCACAAAGTTGTTGATGGACATTACAACGTCTCCCTGTCGGAACAAGAGATTGATCTGCTGCGCTGGTGGATTGAGTCTGCCGCGGCCTATCCCGGCACCTACGGCGCCCTTGGCGGCGGCAGCATCGGCGGGTACCACGAGAACCAACAGGTGGAAACAGATTACGATTGGCCGGAACGGCAGGCGGTGGTTGCAGCCATCAGTAACCGGTGTGCCGAGTGTCATCAAGGTGAAATGCGGATTCCCACAGCCCTGTCCGACGAAAACGACCTGTCCTTCTGGCGGCCGGACTGGGATGACCCGCGCCTGAAACGCTCCCGGCATCTGGCGTTCAACCTGTCCCGTCCCGAATTGTCATTGATGCTGCTGGCGCCGCTGGCGGAGGACGCAGGCGGCTACGGCCTGTGTCGCACTGCGGAGGACGCACCGGTTTTCACCGACACAACCGACCCGGATTATCAGGCTATACTGGCCCTGTGTGAGGCGGGCAAAGACCGGCTCAACATCATCAAGCGCTTTGATATGGAAGGGTATCAACCGCCGTGGCCGTATATCCGCGAGATGATGCGCTATGGCGTGCTGCCGCCCGACCATGACCGGGATGCGCCGGTGGATCCCTATGTCCTCGACCGGGACTATTGGGCTTCCTTCGAACAGGAACGGGCCCTGCAACACCCCGCTTACATCGCATCGGAATAACCGGGTATTCCGAGTCACGATTTGTACAGGCCGCGCTGCTTCGCCTTTACCGTAAACCCTTTTGGTATACTGTGTTACAAGAGTAACAGGACGTTTGTAAGATATGCGGACCAACACTTTGCCGTCTGGGCAAAGGAGAACGGCATATGCGTTGTTTTAACAAGTGTAACTCAAGACTGTCAATGGCTATGGGCATGGCTGTGCTTATGGCGGTGTGTTTTGTGACATACGCGCAGCCCTCGGCATTTTTGGGTGATGACGAGCTGCCAAACTGGGAACGAACCCCTTCCGAGGACGAGTCCACGGAGCAGGATATCGCCGAACGGTTTATCGCGTCGCAGCCGATTCCGGCAAAAGTAGCGCAGCTCATGATCGCAACCCTTGAAGGGGTAACCGGTCCCACAGTAAACGACAGGGCATTCTTTCAGTCATGCTTGCCGGGCGGTGTTGTCATGCCCCATGCGTTCAAGCCCGGAACCACCGCCGCCTATATCAATGCGTTGCGCGAGGTGGAGCGAAACAGCGGTGTTCCGTTGCTTATTGGCGCGGACTTGTTCCAGTTGACCCGACCAACACGCACCACGCCCACTGGCTTTATCCAGTTGCCGTCATTGTTGTCTGTTACGGCGGCGGGCGAGAGCGATACGACCCGCCGTCTGGCGCGTTTTATGGCGGAGCACGCACGCGGCATGGGCTTTAATTTTCACATGGGCCCGACCTTTGCCCTTGCTCCTGTCTTGGAAAATGCGGCGGCAACGTTGCAAACCTTCGGCAGTGACCCGGTGTTTGCCGCCGAGGCGGCCGTGCAGTTTTTTGAGGCATTTCAAGAGGCGGGCGTTCTCATGATGCCCATGGGATATCCGGGCGGCGAAGCGAATCGCACAGGGCGAAACGCTGCCGTGCTTACCACGCCAAAACCGCTGTTGAGTGAAGCGGATGCGCGCCCCTATCACGCCCTAATCGCACAGGGCAGCCCCATAATGCATGTGGGCAACACGCTTGTGCCAACAGTGGACATTGAGAGTCGGCCTGCAAGCCTGTCGCCGGTGATTATTACGGATGTGTTGCGCCGCGAAATGGAATTCGAGGGCGTTGTCGTGGCGGGGCCGTTGGATGACGAAACCTTGCAAACCCTGTATGAGCCCAGTGAAGCCGCCGTGCGGGCTCTTTTGGCAGGCGCCGATATGCTGCTCTGGCGCGGCGGTCATCTGCCGGTTATGCGCGCTGTGGAACGCATCTCGAAACTGGTGGCCTCCGGCGATATCCCGGAAGAACGCATTGATGCGTCATTGCGGCGTATTTTTGCACTCAAACAGACCCTGCCAATACCCGAAAAGCCCATTGCGGAGCGCCAGGCGGAAAAGATGAGTCGGCGCAAGGAATTGCTTGAAGAAAGCATGGAAATAGAACGCCGCGCGATTACATTGGTCAAAAACGACCACAATGTGTTGCCTTTGCTCAAGGGAGAGAGCACGCCCGTGGGTATCACCGGCGTGGCCGGGGTAAACGAATTGCACGAACTGCTGAGCAAGGAGATGAAGCCGGTCGTGCAGCAGCGCATTACCACCGCGCGCCATATTGGCGAAATTCAACGCTTTGAAATCGAGCGGCTTACCCGTCACATGACGGGGTTGCGCACGGTTATCTGCATACTGACTGACGGCACGCGCATGGAAACGCAGGTGGAACTGTTGCGCGCACTACGTCCCAACGCCTTGCATCTGATTGTTATCTATTTGGGCAACCCGCGCAACGCCGCTTACCTTGTTAACGAAACAGATGCGTTGTTGTTGGCTTACTGTGAACCGGTCATGCTCGAACAAACCATGGGCGCCATGACAGACATTCTGATTGGCAAAGGGCCGGTCTCCATTATGCCCGTGGCTGATGAAATTGCGCTGCGCGTGGGCGAAACGCGGTCGTTTAACGCATACGAAATTCTGCGTGTGCCCGCGGGACGGCTGCCTGTTGCCCTGTCCGAACAATTGCCCGCCGGCAGCTCAACGCGCTATAACCCAAGCGAAGCAACGCGCCGCATCGAATGGGACTTCGCCGGAAAACGATTGCGCCGCGAAGCGGTGGCGCATACCTTTGATACGCCGGGCACATATCCCATCACGTTGACGGTTACCGATATGCACAACAACGTGGAAACACGCACGTTTACGGCGGTGGTGGCAGAGTAAAGGGCGTATCAGCCCGCTGCCTCGTGTTCACCGATAACCGGCGGATCATCCTTAAAGGATTTGACACATCGCGCAATCAAACTGCGCGGGTCGTCGTCAAAGAAAATGCGACTCCCCGTCGGCTTTTCGATGACGGGCAGAAAATCGTTCACATGGTCGGCTACGCCGCCCGTTCCCGTGAGTACGCCAAGCATTCTGCCTTCGTCATAAGTAATGGCAAACTCACCGAGTGTCCCGGAGCGTCCGCCCACAATTACCACGATATCGCAACTGCGAACGCTAACTATCTCGCGTCCCATTAAGCCTGCGCCGGTGAAAATCATAACATCAATATTGTCCGTGGGGCTTGCGTACCGTTCCACATGCTCTTGTATGCTGAGGGCGGGTGACACGCCGATGGTCAGGCCGCCCCGTTCTTTGCAGCCTAACACTGCGGCATGGGGCAATCCCGGACAACCGCCGGTGAGAATGGCACACCCTTCGTCCGCGATGGCGCGTCCAAGCTCTTTGCAGCGTTCCAATATGGCGGCGTCCATTTTGCCGCCCGCTGAACCCATGACCCCAATTTTGATAAGCCCGCAATGCATCATGTCCGTTTCCTTCTTTTCGGTTTGTTCTTTGTCGTTGTATGGTGTTCCGCAAGCAGTGCCTGCGCATGTTTCAAACTGACTGCCGATACAGAGCCGTCAAGCAGTCGCGCCATTTCCTGTTCCCGCTGTTCTCCCGTCAGACGCCTGATGGTTGCGCCTGTGCGTTGCGCCTGTGTGACTTTTTCCACCGCATAGTGGGTGGTGGCCGGCGCGGCAATCTGTGCCAAATGGGTGATGCACAATACTTGGTGTCGTGTGGCCAGCAACGCCATTTTTTCGGACACGCGGCGTGCCGTGGCCCCGCCGATACCGGCGTCTATTTCGTCAAATATCAGGGTTGGTACCACGTCCTGCTCCACAAAAACGGTTTTCAGCGCCAACATCACACGGGAAATCTCGCCGCCGGATGCCACCTGCCGCAACGGCTTCAGCGGTTCGCCTTTGTTGGCAGCAAGCATAAAGGTCACTTTGTCCACGCCGTGTGCACAAAGCGGCGTTTCGTCTATGCTGGTCATAAACCGGGCATCGCGCATATCCAGCGTTTTCAGTGCCTTCAGTATATGCGCGTCCATGTCCGCCGCGACTTTCTTGCGACGCTTGGAGAGCGCCTTTGCCTTCGCTTCCGTTTCTTTGTGCAGGGATTCATGACGCTGTCGCAGTGTTTCCAAATGAATGTCGCGATTCTCAAAGGTTGCCAGTTTTTCGGCTGCTTCCTCGCGATACGCCAGAATTGCCTCCACATTTTCCCCGTACTTGCGCTTGAGATCGCCAATAGCGGCGAGCCGTGCATTTACGGTGTCCAACTCCTCCGGGTCGAATTCGATGCGGCTTGTATAAGAGCGCAATTCTTCGGCGATGGCCTCGACGCAGGCGCGACATTCACTCGTCTGATTCAACTGTGTCACAAAGCGCTCGTCTATGGCGGCAAGTTCCTCCAATGAACGCAACGCCGTATCCAGTGCGTCAATGGCCGCTGCTGTTTCAGAATCATATAACGCTGCATAGGCGTTATTTGCAAGGGTAAAGATGTTTTCCGCGTTTGTAATGAGGTGCTGCCGGGCGCGCAATTCCTCTTCTTCGTTCGGAGACAAGCCGGCACTGTCTATTTCCGCGATCTCATGGCGCAGGAAATCGGCCTGCCGCAATCGGTCGCGGTCGTCTGCTTCAAGAGCATCAATTTCCCGTTGCAATGAATGCAAAAGCGGTACGGACGTTGCAATGTCGCGCACCATGTCCTGCGTGTTGGCATAGGCATCCAGCAAATCCATCTGACATGCCGCGCGCAACAGCGATTGGTGTTCGTGCTGTCCATGCAAATCTACAAGTTCATCGCCAATGGCCGCGAGCGCCGATACGGTGACGTTCTTCCCATTTACCTGAGCGCGACTGCGTCCGTCGCTGGTTACCGTGCGCGCAAGAATCAGCATGTCATCTTCGAGGGCAATGTCTTCTGCGGCCAGCAATGCGGACAAACGGTCGGCGGGAGGGGAGGATACCCGGAATACGGCTTCAACAGAGGCCCGTTCGGCGCCGCTACGCACGGCATCCGCCGACGCCCGTGCACCAAGCGCCAGCCCCAGCGCACCCACAACAATGGATTTGCCTGCGCCGGTTTCGCCCGTGATCACATTCAACCCCGGTTGGAATTCCACATCCAAGGCGTCTATAAGCGCGTAATCACATATATGGACTGCTTCAAGCATAACACCCGACATCTGGAATAATCAGTTTGCGGACGCAATTCGGCCCACTTCCATTGCGGCGTATTGTAGCACAGTCACCGCTCACTGTTGCAGCCCCCTTGGGCAGAACATGCGGCTGAAACGCAACCCGCCGGCATTCGGAAAACTCTTCGCGTTGTCGCCGCAATGCCGGCACGAAAACAGGCCGCGGGTATATCCATTGTCGAATTTACCGTTTACTGGGGCTCGTCTGCCGCCACTTCATTGACAGACCATGAATCATCCACCCACAGTCCATAAATGGGAATATCGGGATACCAGCTGCGCAACACTTTTATGGCTTGCGCAATTTGCTGTAACTGCACATCTTTACCCACGGGGTCCCCGGCACAGTCGTGATGTCCCACGACGGCCAATGCTACGGCATTGTGTTTACCAAGCGAAATGTCACAGCGTATCTTGATGCTTTCCACGCGGGGGTCGGTGTTTTCTGAGAGCAGTTTGATGGGTCCGGGCTCTGTGATTTCATCCACATAGTCAACACCCAGCTTCTGTTTCAAATACGCATTTACCGGTTCTTGGGTGCGGCCATCCATACAATTGACAGCACACGCGAATGTACCTTCTGCCATGTGGCGTTCCTCCTGAGTTAAGTTGTTCAATTTCTCTTATCTTGCCTGTCGGCTTACACGGTGCGGCCGATGATTATCCGGCCTTGCCTTGGTTTGCCACGGCTTCCGCCGCTTTCTTTATCGCCTCCGGATCGCCCAGATACCGGTGGCCAAGCGGCTGTAATGATTCGTCCAAATCGTAAACCAACGGTACGCCCGTGGGTATGTTCAGTCCAACAATATCATCCTCGGAAATACCGTCAAGATGCTTCACGAGGGCACGTAAGCTGTTGCCGTGGGCCACAATTAACACCCGTTTGCCCGATTGTACCTGCGGGGCAATCGTGTTTTCCCAATAGGGTACAAAACGCGCCACCGTCTCCTTCAAACTTTCCGTAAGCGGTATGTCGCCTTTGTCTAATCCCGCATAGCGCCGGTCATGCGCGGCATTGCGTTCGTCTTCAGGCTCAAGGGGCGGCGGTGGAATGTCGTAGGAGCGGCGCCAGATTTTGACCTGCTGCTCGCCATGTTTGGCCGCCATCTCCGCTTTGTTCAACCCTTGCAGCGCGCCATAGTGGCGTTCGTTAAGACGCCAATCCCGAATGACTGGCAGCCACATCTGGTCCAGCTCGTCCAGCACGTGCCACATGGTTCGGATGGCGCGTTTCAGCACCGATGTGTACACCAAATCAAACTCGTATCCCTCGGAAAGCAGTGTCTTGCCTGCTTCATGGGCCTCGTAGTTGCCCTGGTCGCTCAAGTCCACATCCGTCCAACCTGTAAATCGGTTTTCCAAGTTCCATGTACTTTGACCATGTCGAATCAGTACCAACTTATGCATCATCATTCTCCTTCAATTACATACAACGCGGGCATGGCCCGCAAACCGGTTGTTGTTGCGTCCGCGCAGGCATACCAGTTTCATTTGTCCGGCATGTGCATCGGATCCGTCATAAGTGCGCCGTGCCCTAGCAGAAATTGGACAAATGATTGGAGCCGAAGAAGAAGCCGGCCAGTTCGTCGAAGGCCGCGTCTTCATGTTCAATGCTCAAAACACCGTCATAGCCGATGTGACGCAGGTGTCCGATATATTCCCCCCAGTTAATGCATCCATACCCGGGGATCACATATCGCCACCAACCGTCGGCGTAAACGCCCCGGTGAGCACGCTGGGCCCGGTCTATCAACGTATCTTTGGCATGTGTGTGAAAGATACGGTCTTTGAACATGTGCAGCGGTGCAATGTGGTCGCACTCCTGATGCACCAAATGGGACGGATCATAGTTTAACCCGAAGTTGTCATCAGGGATTGCCTCAAACAATGCCTCGTAGGTATCAAGCCCTTGCAAGCATGTTTGAAACCAGTTTTCCACGGCGATGTTCACGCCTTTTTTGCGGGCGTGTTGCAAGATGGGCTTGAAAGCGCCGGGCAATACCTCCCGGATCGTTTCCAACTTGCTCATGCCGGGCGCCGGGAAGCCGGTCAACATGCAAACCGTTGGCACGGACAGCTGGGCCGCGGCGTCAATAACTTTTTTGGCGGTGGCCTGTGTGCTCTTCAGTTTTTTCGCCACGGTGATGTCGCAGGTGTAAAAACAGAGGGCGCTGATGGAAAGCATGGTGTCTTCAAGCATGGCCATTATTTCTGAACGCCGCTTCTTGGTCAATTTCGTGGCATCAATATGCGGACTTCCGGGCTGCGCCGGGATTTCAAGCGCATCAATAAACGAGTCTTCCAGAAGCTCACAGACTTCCTCAAAACAATACTTGGACAAGGGTGTGGTCAAAATACCAATATCCATGGGTACGCTCCTTCACTTTTTGAGAACGGTAGAGACAGCACGGCGTTTACATGAAAAACCGTCGAAAAACAGTTTGATCCGACACAGCCGGCAACAACAAACGAAAACGTCCTTGTTTGCCAGCCTGTGAGCAGTATAGCACACCAACGGAAGAAGGGGACAATCCTTGCAGGCAACAGGCGCAGGCCCGCCATTGATCCATTGCACGTCAGTGCCCATGCTCAGGCGGGCGCGTAATACACCGCATCTATCGAAATGCTTCTACCTCGAAGAGCAGTCCCGGCACACGCAAGTACTCAAGCACCACGCCCCGGTTACGACCAATGATGTCTACAAGTCGCAGATTATGAAACTTGTCTTCCAACCGTGCCTTGACGCGCTCCTCACTGCCGGTGCGCCGGTCAATCAACTGAAGAAACACATAGGTATCGTCTTTTTCATGATCGTCCAGGAAGCCCTGGACACGCACCATGGGCCGGTCTAAGAAAATGTCGGCACGTTCCCCCAAACGTCGTAACAGATGGCTTTCCATGGAAAGCAGCTCGATGGCATCTACACACACCAACACCAGATTGTGTCGTGTCTGCCCGGCGGCTTGTCTGGCAATGTCCATAATCTCATACCCCAATTCCCGGAGCGCTTCCTGTCCGAACTCAGTGTCGCCATACGCCATGATGGCTTCGCGCAGATCAGACATTACTTGTTCCCGTGCATGGTCGGATATGCCCGGCATGCCCGGCTGCAATGTATTGCGAAGCGGCGCGATGGCGGGCCGGATTTTGGCCAATACCTCCGCCTTGGTTTGCGGCCCTTCCGGCACGGGTTCTTCCACTTCCGGCAGAAGGTTTTCGCAGCCCATCATGAGTATCAAGAGCCCACCTAATATGATCATCATCATTCGCATGAATCGCTTCCTTGTGGTTTTCTGTACTAAATTTGCGCAGTACATAAAAAACGGCGCCCTGCACTGAACGTATCACGCTACCTATATCCTACCCGATGTCAAAACCTTTTTCCAACAGAAGCATTTCCTGCATGCCTCACTATGGCTGTGTTGCACACGCACGGAGACCCTCATCATTGCCATTGGACCGGCAAAACCCGCTTTTGGATACGGTTGTCATGAGCGTTTCTGCGTTAAGCCCCAAGCGGCACTGCCGAGGCGGCCGGCCAATCGCTTGGTCTTGTTTTGGGCACATGCTTCAACGCTGCTGGCTGTCTGTTGCCTGTCACAAAAGTTGCCAAACCTAGCCGGTTAACGGCTATTCCGTTTTGCATTGACCGTGTTTTGTCTGTATACTGAGAACATGATTTTGTAAGGATTTTGCTGACCTGCACCTCTTACTGGTTCACGGCAATACCAAGTGAGACAGGTGGGTCAGCCGCACTAATTATGCGGTGTTGTATTACCCGATGTAACGAGGTGCCCATGAGCAACAAGAACAAAACAATGTCCGACATTCGCAATACGCCCGGCAAAGGGATTTCGACGATTTCCGTACATGCGGGCGAGGAACGTTTTCGGTACGCTGATTCCATTACCACGCCAATTGTGCAAACGTCCACCTACGCCTTCAAGGATTGTGCCCACATTGAAGGGTATACACAGCGCGGCCACGCTCATTTTGAATACGGGCGGTATGGCAACCCGACGGAAAAGGTGGCGCAGGACCGGATGGCTATTATGTGTGGCGCTGAAGATTGCGTGCTCTTTGCCTCCGGCATGAGCGCAATCACCACCACTATATTGGCTTTGGTTCGCAGTCAGGACCATATTATTATTACCGATGACGCATACAAAAAAACGCTGGAGTTCTGCAGCTCCTATTTGCAGCGGTTTGGCATTGATTGCACGATTGTGCCCTTTGGGGATTACGATGGACTGGAGGCGGCAATTCGTCCGAACACGCGCTTCATTTTCAGTGAATCGCCCACCAACCCGTATCTCAACATATTTGATTTGGAATGGCTCCAGGACGTCGCAAAACGTCACAACTTAATGACGCTGATTGACGCTACCTTCAGCACGCCGTACAACCAGTGTCCATTCGATTATGGCGTGGACATTGTGGTGCACAGCGCCACCAAATACCTCGCCGGGCACAATGACATTTTGGCGGGTGTGGTGCTTGGCCGCAGTGAACTGGTGGAAGAAATACGTGCTCTGCACAAGGCTATCGGCGGGGTGATTGACCCGCATTGTTCTTACCTGTTGTTGCGTGGCATGAAGACCTTTGCCCTGCGCATGGAACGTCAGAACAAGACAGCCATGCAGGTGGCCCGGTTCCTGGAGGAGCACGAGCAAATCAACCGGGTGTATTATCCCGGCCTTGAAAGTCATCCGCACCACGACATTGCCAAATCACAGATGAGCGGCTTTGGCGGTGTTGTCTCCTTCGATATCAAGGGTACGCTGGAAACGGCGAAACGCTTCCTTGATGCGCTGAAACTTTGCTATATCGCGCCCAGCCTCGGGGGTGTGGAGACCCTGATTACCCACCCGGGTCTGGTGAGCTATTACGGTCTGACCCGTGAGGAGCGGTATGAGTTGGGAATTACGGATACGCTTATCCGGCTGGCGGTGGGAATTGAGGAGCCTGAGGACATCATTGCCGACTTAAAACAGGCCTTGGCCATTACCGCCAAGTGAGCGCCGCCATGCGGACTTATTGACCCGTTGCGGCCAGTTGTTGTCCGAACGTGCGCGCCCGCGCGGCAACAGAAGCGTCTAATGATTCCGGGCCCGTGCAATTGGGAATGACCAGCGCACCCGCAGCAACGGCCTTCATATAATCAGCCATCGCCTTATACCCCGTTACCAGCAGATCGGCGTTGTCCTTTTCCGGGCCGCCGGCCGTTACCACCAAGCCTATCGGTTTGCCGGTTAACTGCGTGGTGTAGTTCTCGCTGTCAATATCGTCGGCAAGACAATACATGCGGTCAAGTACCGTCTTCAATGGTCCCGGAAAGCCCCAGCAAAACACCGGCGCGGCAAGAATAAGCAGGTCAGCCGCCACAATGTCGCGCAACAGTGATATGCCGTCGTCGTAAATGCTGCACAACTCAACCGTGCCTTCCTTGCAGGCATGGCATTCGCGACAGCCGGCAACCGCATAGTCGCCTATCCAATGTCTGTTTACCGTGTGTCCCGCCGCTTCAAGCGCTTCCTCCACCCAAGTCAACACGCGAGCGGTATTGCCTGCTGTGCGTGGGCTGCCCAATAATGTCATCACACGCATGCCGGCCCCCTCACTTGTTCCCATGTCGCGTCAGGAGCAGTTCGTATTGTTTAATGCGCGTGTCAAAGAAGCCCAGTAATTTCTCATGCAATTGGGCGTTGGCGGCGGCGATGATGGAGTGGTGATTACTCTTGGAACTGTCCAGCAGCAAAAGGTCGTCAAAACGGTTGCCATACGCATCGGTCACAACGCATCCCGCCTCTTCCGCGATAAGCAGCGCGGCGGCGAAGTCATAAGGCGTGACCCCGATTACCTTGCCACGACCGGCGTTGATAAAGTAATCCTCTACCCGATCCGGAATGTCGCGATAATACCGATTGGCCACATCCACACATGCATCCAATTGATTCGTCACAAGCCGGGTCAGACTGAACGACGTGCTGTTGCACGCAAAAAAACCGCCCTTCAGACTGGAAAGGTCAATAATGCGCGCCGCCGTGGGAAAAATCAACTCTGCCGGACGCGCCGGGATGGTCATGGCCCACGTCAACGCCTCCAAATCGGTGTTCGTGGACAGCTTCGGTCGTTTCAAGCGGTTGTCCATATATACGCGGGCGCCTTTGCCGCGTTCCGCCAGAAAGATGCGACCGCCCAGCAAATCCATCACGCATGCACACTCAATGTCGGCAATGGTGGGGCGTTCAATAACACGTGTACTCGCCACAGCGACCACACACCCTTCAAACCCGCTCTTGGCCGCCCGTGTGCCGTCAATGGGATCAACCAACAACAGCGATTTAGGTGCTTTGGACGAAAAAGTGGAATAGCCTTCATGCTCGGAATAGTAGGCGATGGGCAATCCCGCGGCGCTCAAATGAGTCAGCAAAGCCTTTTCAGCCACCCGATCCAGCAGAAAGGTGACATCGCCGCTCGGGGCCTCATCCACCACCTCGCGCCCTTTTATCGCTTGCGCAAGCGGCGCGACGGCATCCTTAATCGCTTGTGCAACACTCACAAGAAACTTGAGATTAACGCCACCGGAACGGCGCTTTCCAGTTGCCTGTCGCTCCACTGAAACCGGCGCTGTTTCCGCTTTTACAGTGCGTTTACGCTTCGCAGGCGCCGATTCTTTCACTTCTTTTTTCGGTTTCACAGGCGGCGCTGACTGGCGGCGCGCCGGTGCTGCGGTGGCGCTGGGCCTGGCTTTTGCTGTGCGGGCCTTCGGCTTGCTTGTCGTAGACTTTTTCTTGGCCGTTGCTTTGGGCGCAGGGGTGGCCGTGGCCTTTTTTCTGGGTTTTGCCTTGGGCTTGCTTGCAGCAGCCTTCTTCTTGGGCGCCGCTTTCGGCTTGCTTGCAGCGGTCTGCTTCTTGGGCGTTGCTTTTGGCTTGCGTGCCACCGCCTTCTTCTTGGGTTTTGCCTTGGGCTTACGCGCCGTGGTCTTGGGTTTGGCCGCAGTCTTCTTCTTGGTCGGCTTTTTCGCTGCGGTGTTTTTTTTAGCCACGGCCTTCTTCTTGGGGGGAGCCGACTTCTTGGCCGAGGTCTTCTTGGCAGCGGCTTTCTTTTTTTGCGCCATGACATTTCCTCTACCCCACATGCCCTGTACCGGAAGGCATGAGACAAATGAACGCCGACGCCATCCAGCGCCGCACATGGAGATTATTCTTCACGCTGGGCCTTGCAGAAATCCCTTCCTGCATTCCTGCGGGAACCTGTATTGCGCCTCAATTCTCGTGTACAACCGACCCGTGTATTGTGCGCCTCGCCATAGCGAAACACACGCTGCACAGGACTACGGCGAAACCCGGCACACTATGCGAACCGGCATTTCAGGGTCGTTGCTGAATATCGCCGTCCTTTTCAGCCGACCAACCCCCTTATCAGGGGTTAAAAATAAAAAACCGTCAAAAAACGGCTTGTATAGCGTCAAGTACTGGTGCCGGGAGAGGGAGTCGAACCCTCACGGTATCGCTACCGCCGGATTTTGAGTCCGGTGCGTCTGCCAATTTCGCCATCCCGGCAACGTGCGCATTGTATCATCAAAAACCCCGTCATTGCAAGGTTTTGAAGCGGTGGCCAACACACCAGTCTCTAAGCACTTGCCCCATTTTTCCCTGTAATAACATGGGTATCTATCCACCGCTTGACCTCTAAATTCTGACTTAATCGTATTCTGTCGTCCGGTATAATGAGGCGGATTGTCAAGGATAAGTGGCGGAAGTCTTGACAGTTTGCGTGTTCCTTGCGGATGGTTTCCGTTTTCCTGTATGATGACCTCACCCGGAAATTTCGTCTGCTTTCTGATGCGCAGGCGCAATGGAAAGCCGGTGAAAAAACCGGGTTACGACGAAGCCCTGTGAAGTATCCGGGATAGATGGCATTGTCTTTAAACCGAGAGATTATGGCCATGAACATGCGAAGGCGAAAGTTCTTGAAGGCGGCGGGTGTTGTGCTGGCCGGAGCGGGACTGGTTGAATTCGGAGCACGCACCGGAATACGCCCATCCAAGCGGTTTTCCGTCAAACGTCCGGATCCTGACTTGAACGCGTTTTTGGGCGATATACCGGAGAGCAAGCAGGACCGCGCCATTATGCGCATGTCCGAACTCGACCGGCTTCCGTGGTTCGAGCGCGATGAGGCGGGCATGATGCGTCTTGCGCCCGGTGCGGATGTACCGCCCATTCTTGATTGTCACACCCACGTCGGCTGGAGTCTGGGTTTTGGCGCCGACATAGACATGACCGCCCGTTCTCCGGTGGCCTATTTTTTTGATCATGAAATCCCCCAAAACCTGCTGTATGTGCAAATGCATCCCACAGTAAGCGAGGCCGAGAAGATCGCCCAGGAAACCAAGTGGTCCCTGTTGCGCACACCGGAACGGAACAGAACCCACACGGCGGCCAACCTGCTTGATGAAATGAACCGGTTCCGTCACGATCACGCTATTCTGCTTCCCATCGAGATTCCCGTTCATTCGCGACATCTGGAACAGACCCGACGCGGCGAGCAAGTGGATGCGCGGCTGGTCTCCTTTGGCGGCATACATCCCCGGCGGTGGTCGGACGAAAAGGAAGCGCAACTCGCGGAAATACTTGAGGGACGCGTACGAGGCATCAAGTTTCATCCGCCGTTCCAATTCATGGCGCCCGACGCGCCCGACGCCATGCGCATGTTCCAATGGTGCGCGGAAAACGATGTTGTTGTGCTGACCCATATTGGGTTTACCGGTCGTGAACCGGCCTTCATTCGCGCTTACTCCGAACCGGAGCGGTTTATTGCGCCTTTGCGCGCATTTCCGAAACTGAAGATGATCTTCGCCCATACCGGATCGCGTGCGCGATTCCCCGAAACGCTGGCCGTGGCAAAGCAATACCGCGACCAAGTGTGGTTGGAGTTTACCGGGCAGCCGGTTCCCGCTATCAAGCAGCTCCTGGACGAATACGACCACGAAAAACTCGTATACGGCACCGATTGGCCCTTCTATCCGCTCTGCGTATCGCTTGCCCGTTTCCTTGTGGCCACCGAAGGAAGGGAGGCGTCGCGTCCCGCCATCCTGCGCGATAACTTCGCGCGGTTAATGAACATGGACGTGACATGATGGTCGGGCTGCCGTCCTCCTCGCAAAGACGATTGTGTTGCTACGATACGAGCTTTATTCGCGACGCGAGACATCTCTCCGGTTCGGCAGCATGTGCCTGCCGGAAATCCGTTTCATCCCCCGTTGTGATTGCAGGAAAAGGCATCCATCCCAATGATAGTGTTATTCTTCTCGTTCCGTCATGGTCAAGGCATCGCGGATGGTTAGTTGTTTTCGTGAGTGCCGTCGCTCCCGTACAGTATCCAGTTGAGGTTGAAGCGGGCGAGTTGTATGGCGGCGTATTGTCCGTCATGGCCGCCTTCGAATAACAGGTAGAGGAATCCCGCGCTGGGGGTGCCGGGGCGTCCGGCGGCCATGGAGGAGTAGGCGCTTGGCCCGTCGAATACAAGGCGTTTTACAGGCCATGTGCGCCCGCCGTCAAAGCTGGCCCACACGGTGATGTTGCGGCGTCCGCTGCCGCTTCCCGAACCGCCGTCGCCGTCGAGGTTGCTGTACACCAGTATATCGGCATTGTCCACGGGCAGCCGTGTCAGCCCGGCCATGCATCCGTAGGAGTTGTCGCGCATACCGTCGGGCAAATAGTCACAGCGGGTGGGCGCGAGCCATGTTTCGCCGCCGTCATCACTCCATGCGATATAGCGATTGCCCCGGGTCATGTGTTCGCGGGAGTTGTAATAGATGCTGCCGTCGCGCAATTCCGCCAAGGCGCCTTCGCCGGTGCCCAGTACGGGGAAGGGCGTGCTGGTCTGCCATGTGCGCCCGCCGTCGTCGCTGTAAATGGCGGAGTTGTATATATACGGGCGAAAAGGGAGGGAGTTGTCCATGCCGGGCGGAAACACGCGGGCCGGGAGCAGAAGGCGTCCCGCATGCTCGCCATAGTGCAGGGTGATGCCGGAATCCGCGCCATGGGTGCCGCCGAAGCCGCCGAAGGAATCAGGGTCAATCGTTGTTGACTCTTTTTGCCATGTGCGCCCGTGGTCGCTGCTGCGATACAGGGTGTTGTCGGCATCAAAAGCCAGAATATCGCCGCTTGTCTCATCCACAACGGCCGCCCCCATGTGTACGGGTTCCGTGCTAATCTGGATGGTCTCGCCCCATGTGGCGCCGCCGTCCTCGCTTCGTCGCACGACCATCGGGCTGTTTTGTCGGTCTGCTCTGAATGCCAGCACCGTCCCGTCCATTGCCACGACGACATTCGGGAAGCGGCGCCCCTCAAATAACTGCTGCATCTCGAAAAAAGGCGTTTCGCCTTGTGCGGCGGCGCCCTGCATAACAACCATGATGGTAAGCACTACTACTGCGATGCGTTTGAAAGAGGTCATAAAGCGGCTCCTTTGTGGTTGGCTATGGTCTACTTGCGCCCGGTGGCACGACGCCCTGTGTGCGGTAAAGGATACCGCCCAGCCGGGGAATGTGTCAATTATGGTGTTGGCTAGCCCGGATATTTCATCAGGTTTCGTCGTGAGCCTGTGAAGATTGCGCCAGAGCAGGTGTTTTGCGCAGGCCGCCGGCTGACAGCGTGTTAGTACACGTCGAAGTCGGCGGGCAAGC
>SKQZ01000436.1 GCA_007118765.1 Candidatus Hydrogenedentota bacterium | reverse complement strand
GTCGCCTTCGCTCAGGCCTTTGAACAGAGGCACATTCTTAATGATTGCTCGCAACTCTTTTGAATCCATAGCTCTTGGCCTCTCATGTCATGTCGGCATCGTTGGCCTCACAATAAAAACGTTCCAAACGTCAACAACATAATACGCCCGTATTGTACCACGTCTTGTGGGCTATACAATGTATATGAACCGGCTGCAATTGTTGCAGGTGTGGATATGGTTGGTGTCCTCGCGCACTTTTTGCGCAAACTGCGAGGGCAGTCGCATAAAACAACCTTGGCACGTGTCCGCCTCCACGGGCACCAGCGCCGGGGCGCGCGACGCCATCAGTCGGTCAAAATGGCGCAATAACCGTTTGTCTATCAGGCTCCGTATATTTGCTATGCGTTCCTTGATTTGGCGCTTTCCCGTGCGCGCCGCAGCATGCATCTCATGACACAGTTGCAAACGCGCCAAGAGGATGAGGTCGGCATGGGCGTCGCGTGCTTCCAAAATCTCGGGGTCTGCGGGCACTTTGCGCGCATAATACTCCTCGGGCTTGCCCAAGGGTGATGAAAGATCGCGCAATACGTCGAACACTTCCTGGGCGGCCTTTGCCTTGAGCATTGCCTTTAGATGGGTGTCATCCCGCAGCAGCTTGGCGACGGTGGCGACAAAATTCAAGTAGGTGGTTTGTTGGGCCGGCGGGTAACAAATAAGAAACACGAGATGCACAGGTTTCTTGTCCACCGCCGAAAAATCAATGCCGTCTTTGAAACGGCCTATGGCACAGTGAAGCGTTTTCAGTCCGGACACGCGCGCATGCGGTACGGCAATGCCGTGTCCGATCCCGGTGCTCTCCGTGCCTTCCCGTGCCATGATCTGGTCTAACGCGGCATCAACGCCTTTTAGCTTTTTGCGTTCAAAAAGCAGGTGTGTCAGTTCCTTGAGCGTTTCCGACTTGTCCTTGGTTGCCATTTCCGGCAACACACAATCAGCCCCAATATAGTCTGTAAGAATCATAGAAGAAGGCCCTATATCGTTCATGGTGCAACGCCTTGCCGTAAGCTGATGCGGCACCAAGTTACACTGTGTCTACAACAAGCGAATTGTAGCATTGCGGGCGCTCCGAATCCAAGAAAGCCGGAAAGCTGCTTTTATTGCCGGATACCATCAGGTGTTCTCATACCAAACCGTAATGACAATAATCGGTTCGCGGCCACGCCCGTCATGGTGGATATCGGAACCGAATGATTGTTTTACCTGCACCAGTTTGATTTTGTTTCGTTCCAGCCATTCGTTGATCTGGTTGTCCATTTGTTGCAGGCCGGTGATGCTTACTTTGCCTATGAAACTGTGTACTCGCATGGTCGGTCCTTTCGTGTGTTGTCTTGCAACCGACGCGTATGCCATTGCACGACGCGCCTCATTTTGCCTACAAAACTGTGGTCCATCCGTCCTGCGACTTCCTGACGTGAAAAACAAACATTACGAGTGCTCCTGAAGCGCTTCTATTAAAGCGTGGCGCATTACGGTTTCAGGGGCCTTTTGTCCGGTCCATAGCTCAAATTGTAACACCGCTTGGTGCAACAACATTTCGAGCCCCAATATGGAAACGCACCCGGCGGCTTCCGCATCTTTGATAAGCTGCGTCTTCATGGGTCGGTAGACCATGTCAAACACAACCTGCTCGGGGCGCAACATGTCGGCGGGAATGATGCTTTCGGTTTCCGCGTGGCCATGCATGCCGATGGGCGTTGCTTGGATAATGATGTCACTAGCGGCAATGGCCGGTGTCAAATCCGTTGCGAGCGTTCCGCTTTGAATGGGGATATCCGTTGCCGCCCGTAAGTCGTTGACAAGCTGCTCCAGACGGCTGGGGGTGCGTCCGAGAATATGCAGCCCCCTCGGGCGATGTTGCTCGACAATGGCGAAGGCCACCGCACGCGCCGCGCCGCCTGTTCCGGCAAAAAGAATCTCTTTGTCGTCCAGTGATACGGCGGCGTTTTCAAAGGCGCGCAACGTGCCCAGGCCATCGGTTATGGCGCCTGTAAGCGTCCCCTCCGCATTGATGACGGTATTGACGCACCCCACCTTGCGTGCCAGCGGGTCAATGTGGTCCAAGTAGTCCATTACCGCCACCTTGTGCGGAATGGTGACGCTCATGCCGCGAAAGCCTTGCAATGCACGCATGCCCGCCATGCATTCCGCCAGATTATGCACTGCAAAAGCGAGGTACACATAATTCAATCCCGCCGCGGCAAACGCCGCATTGTGCATTGCCGGAGAAAGCGAATGAGCCACAGGATCGCCAATTACCGCGCAGAGCCGCGTTTGTGTGTTAATGGTTGATGTCATGGTGTGGGCGTTCCTATTGCCAATGCATACCCGAAAATTATCCGGGCGGCCAGCCAAGTTTTCGACCGCCGATAATATGCAAATGCAGGTGCATTACTTCTTGACAACCGTTTTCGCCGCAGTTGATCACGTATCGAAATCCGTCCTCCGCAATGCCAAGCTGTTTTGTCACGTTATTGGCGGTCAACAGCAGTTTGCCAAGCAACTCCGTATCTTCAGGGGCGGCATCGGTAATCTTGGGTATCACCTTTTTCGGCACCAAAAGAACATGGCAGGGCGCGGCGGGATTGATGTCCTTGAACGCGCAAAACAGGTCGTCCTCATAGACTTTTTCCGAGGGGATGGCCCCTGTAATAATCTTGGTGAACAATGTTTCTTCAGCCATATCTTCTTTTCTCCTCATCGTAACGTACCACTATCAGCGTATCACAGCGCAGCCATAGAATCAAGTATTATTCTTATTTGCGGCCCCGTTGAATTGCCGGGGATATGGAATCGCATCGATTTGTTATTGTGCCATGCATACCACGTGCCCGTGCAGTTACGGCAATTATATGCTATAGTGTAAGGGAAAGCGAAATTATTGTGTGCCTGCAAGTTCGGCAAAGCCGGTAAAAGGAGCCGTGTGATTATGTATGCCCAATCATCTACAGCGCCTGTTCGTTGGAAATCACCAAGGCGGCAGTTGGCGCTTCCTGTGTTGCTTGCAGCTTTTTCGTGTGGACTTGCTTTTTTCGCCGACGCGTCATGTTTGGAAATGACCCGCGTCACGCCGCCCTATTACGCACCCGGTGATGTGGTGGTGGTGGAACTTGTGTTACAGGAGAACTGCGCCGAAACACTTACATCCCTGGGCATTGAAGAGATTGTGCCCGATGGCTGGCGTTTTGTTGAAGGCGAAGCGCTTGCCGGTGCACCGCCCGTGCAATGGCCCGCAGCGAACGACACCGGCCTTGTTGAATTTTTCTGGATTGCCGTGCCCGCCTTTCCGGTGGTACTGCAGTATGCGGTGCGAGCGCCGGAAGCAGCGACACATGACGCGGTGTTTTTAGGACACGCCATTTTTTCCGAGGGCATGAACGAACAAACCTTTTCGCCGGTGGTCGAAACGGTGATCGCGGTCGAGCCAGAAGGCGAGACGGAAACAGAAGAAAACGGTACGGAGGATGACGGCCCGGGCCCTGAAGATCCCGGCGATGCTGATGGAGAGGTATCTGACGAAACCGACGAACCCGGTGACGACACGGCCGGTTTGGATGAAGAGGCGGAAGGTGAAGAAGAAGCAGCGCCTGATGATGAGGCTGATGAGGAGCCAACAACGGAAGAGAACGGGGGAGAGGAGGGGGACGACCTGACGGACGATAATGACACGCCGGTATCTGATGACGAAGAAGATGAAGGCGACGCGCCAATGCACGAAGGCGAAGAGGATAATGGCGCTGATGAGATCGAGCCGGATAGTGGCCAGTCGGAAACAGACGATACCCATGGGTCGGACGAACCGGCGCCGGATGCGACGCCGGAGGATAACGGTGTTGATGAAGGCGATGCGGAAGAGGACGATGCAGCGGATGTCCGGGCCGGATGTTGCAACCGTCAAGACCAACGAAATATCAATGCGCGCCGTCGGGTCAATGATGCGGTCGGTGACGGCATGGTCTTTGCCGGCGGCATCTTTATACTTATCCTGCCGAGTTTTGTTCGCAAGCGATGAAGGGTACCGTCGTCATTCTTTCTCCAGCGTCTGCAGGGTGTCCTCATCAGATGCGAGTACAAAAAAAGTATCGGATACCAGCTCTTTTCCGGCCATGCGGTTGATGCGCATGAGCAGGTCCCACTTCAGATAACTCAGTTTGTGCATCCATACGGGGCTTTCCACCATAATGCGCAGCTGCCCCTTTTTAATGCTGTGCGGCCGGCAGTGTGCCGCCAGATGCTTGCCCGCAAGCTGTTCCCAGCATTCCCAGATTTTGGCCTGTTCGAGGGTCAGCCCCAACTGCGTATTTTTTTGCAGACGGGCAAGGATTTTGCTGATATGTTCAATGGGTTCCTGGCTCAAGACAGCCTCCCTCAATCTGGAACAACGTGGCGTTTTCACGTGACAAAGGCAACAACTCAATGGGTTGTGCCGTGGTAATAATGGCCTGGGCCGCATCTGGAATAACCGTAAATAATCGTTGTGCCCGGTTGCTGTCCAATTCTGCGGGCGCTTCGTCCAGCAGCACCACGGGATACTCGCCGATGTGCCGCTGCATAAGCATCACTTCCGCAAGTTTCAAAACGAGGGCAACACTCTTTTGTTGCCCTTGTGAACCGTAGGCGCGCGCGCTCTTGTCACCGATGCGGATATCCATCTCATCGCGATGCGGGCCGCGTCCTGTGTTGCCGCGGTTTAGATCGGTTGTGCGGGCGCGTGCCAATGTTTCCGCAATCGCATCCGGAGCGCCGACGTCGGGTTGGTAGGTCAGCGCCAGCGGTTCATCCGCAACGAGCCGCCCGTACAAATCGGCGGCGATTTCGGACAGTTCGGTTATCGTCTCCGCACGCATACGCATCAACACGCCGCCGTGTTCGGACAGCTGTGCCTCCCACACCGCCAGCATTTCCGTGTCGTCACGATGTTGCCGGAGCAACTCGTTGCGTTGTCTGAGCGCATGACGATACTGCTGCAACGCCCGCAAATAAACGGGGTAGAGTTGCGACAATTCCATGTCAAGAAACAGCCGCCGCCCGGAAGCGGCGCCTTTCACAAGTGTGATGTCTTCGGGCGCGAAAAACACCACGCACAACTGGCCGAGGATATCGCTGAGCCGTGCCTGGGTGGCGCTGTTTACCTTGAAGCGTTTTGCCCCTTTCCACCAATGCGCTTCAATGGTTACCGGCGAATTGCCGCGTGTGGCGTTGGCGACAATATGGAACTCATGCCCCTCATGCCGCGCCAGCTCGGCGTCCGTCGTTGTTCGATGGCTGCGTGTGGTGGCTGCATACAGGATGGCCTCCAGCACGGAGGTCTTGCCCTGTGCGTTGGCGCCGTAAATGATGTTCACCCCCGGCCCGGGCGTGAATGTTGTGTCAGCGAGTCCACGGAAGCGCCGACAATGTAATGTGTGTAGCATCATGCCGATAAATCCCGGTACAGGATACCACAGCAGGGCATGGCCGGAGAAGAAGCCAGGGCACCGCCGAAACGTAAGAAGCATGGACGGCAGACACAGGGACTTCGGGGTGGGAAAGCGTGTTGCCTGGACTGTGTTCGTTGCCCTATACTTGCACATCATGAGTCGCGCCAGAAAAACAAAACGACAGCCTCCCGCATCGCCGAACACACCGCAGCGTCGTGTCCGGTGGCAGCGCGATATTGCCGCAGTGGCGATAATCGTCGCGTTGGGATTGGTTGTGTACGGCCGTTGTGTCACCTTCGAGCACGTACGTTACGACGACCCGCAAATTGTTTTTGAGAATCCCCACGTCAACACCGGTCTATCCGTCGAAAATGTGTTGCATGCGTTTACGACGCCGAACTACGGCCTGTACCAGCCGCTGCCCGCAATCAGTTTCATGATAGACGTGGAACTGTTTGGTGACTGGGATGGCGGGTATCACTTGGTCACCATGCTGTGGCACATTGCGTGTGCTGTTGTGGTGTTCCTCGTGTTTCGGCGTCTGCTGGGCAATTTTACCGTTGCTTTTGCCGTGGCGCTGCTTTTTACGGTTCATCCCGTACAGGCGATGGTACTCAACTGGATTGTGGCGCGCAATGAAATCATGCCCGCCCTTTTTTTGATGTTGAGTGTGGCATGGTACCAGGGCTTTGCCGTGAAAAGATCATTTGCGGCGGGT